>DATABU010000504.1:0-7575 GCA_036259415.1 Longimicrobiaceae bacterium | reverse complement strand
CGGAATCGGTGCCGATCCCCCGCGGGACGCGCATCGCGCAGCTGGTGTTCGCGCGCTTCGCCGCGCCGGAGGTCGTGGAGGCGAGGGAGGTGGGCTCGACCGGGCGGGGGACGGGCGGGTTCGGCTCGACCGGGCGCTGACGCGCCTCCGGAGCCAGGGACACACGACAGCGCCGCCGCGACCCCGAGCCGCGGCGGCGTCGCGCTTTTCAGACCCCGCGCAGAAGCCCGCGTGAGGGATGCGAGCGCGAAGCGGCGAGACCCGACAGTCGTTCCGTCGGGGCTCGCCTCCGTTAGCGGGCGTAGTGTGCCCGCTTACGGAGCCGCAGCCCGACCCGAGCGCCAGCGAGGGGCACGCCCGAACCTTCTAGCGGATCCCGAGAACCCCCATCTGGCGAGCCCGGGAGCCCCCGCGATGGGAGAAGAAGCTCCCCGGCCCGCAGCGGGTGCAGTGCGCGGAAATGGTCACGCGCTCCGGAGAGATCCCCCGCCCCGCCGCGCGCTCGGCGATGGCGGCGCGCAGGTCGATGGGCGCGGGCGCGTCCGGCGGGGCGCAGCCGGGGCGGACGCCCGCGTGCACCTCGGGCCCCACCTCGTAGCACTCGCCGCAGATGGCGGGGCCGCAGTGCAGCCACAGGTCCTCCGCGCGCGATCCGAGCTCCGCGGCGAGCAGCTCGACGGCGCGCTCCACGATCCCGCCCGCCGTCCCCCGCCACCCGGCGTGCACCAGGGCGACCGCGCGCCGCTCCGGGTCCACCAGCGACACCGGGACGCAGTCGGCCACGCCCACGGTGAGCAGGAGCCCGGGGAGGGTTGTGGCGTGCCCGTCCACCCCGTCCATCACCGCGATTCCGGGAGCGCCGCGCTCGCGGTGCGTCCACACGTCCGCGGCGTGCACCTGGCGCGCGTGCACCACGACCCCGGCGCCCGCGGCGGCGCGCAGCTTCCGCCAGCGGTCCAGCGCCGGGCCCACCGGCTGCGAGCCGGCGAGCCCCAGGTCGAACGGCGACTCCGGGGATCCGGCGCCGGTGGTCCCCTGCACCAGCCAGGGGAAGCGCTCCGCCCACTCGGGATGCGTCCAGAGCGGGACCTCGAAGGCGGCCGGGACCTCCGCGACCGTGCGGGGGGTGGTCGTCGCCGGCACTACGGCTCGACGATGATGCCGCTGGCGTCGGGGCCGGCGCCGCGCTCCTCCTCCCGCTCGACGCCGCCGAGGCGCACCCGCAGCTCGGCCAGCTCGGCGCGGAGCGCCTCCACCTCGGCGCGCAGGTCGTCGAACTCCTTGCGCGGGACCACGTCCAGGCGCTCGCGCACCTCGCCGAAGGTGTCCTGGGCGCGGCGCAGCGCGTCCTGCACCGCCGCCTTCGCGCGGTCGGGCTTCATCTCGCCGCGCTCCACGGCCTCCTGGAAGGTCTCCTCCACCGCTTCCTTGAACGCCGACAGGATCCCGATCCCCGCCTTGATCCCCTCCCCGATCCCCGGCATACGCTTCTGCTCGTCCGCCACGTCGCGCACTCCCGTTGAGGTTCAGCCCGCGTCGCCGTCGCGCGAGTCGGCGCGGCTGATCTCCGCGCCCAGGTCGCGCAGGCGGCGGTCGATGTGCTGGTAGCCCCGCTCGATCTGCCCCACGTTGTAGATCTCGCTCTCTCCGTCGGCGCCCAGGGCGGCGATCAGCAGCCCCATCCCGGCGCGGATGTCGGGGCTCTCCACCACGCCGCCGCGCAGCTTGGAGGGGCCGATGACGATGACGCGGTGCGGGTCGCAGAGGACCAGCCGCGCCCCCATGGCCACCAGCTTGTCGGTGAAGAACATCCGCGACTCGAACATCTTCTCGTGGATGAGGATCGTCCCCTCGCACTGGGTCGCGGTCACCAGCGCGATGGAGGTCAGGTCCGCGGGGAAGGCGGGCCACGGCCCGTCGTCGATCTTGGGGATGTAGCCGCCCATGTCCATCTGCACCCGCATCTCCTGGTCGGCGGGGATGAGCAGGTCGCTGCCTCGCACCTCCCCGCGCACGCCCAGCCGCGCGAAGCCCAGCAGCGTGGAGTCCAGGTGCTGCGGGTCGGCGTCCTGGATCAGGACCTCCCCGCGGGTCACCGCCGCCAGACCGATAAACGAGCCCACCTCGATGTGGTCGGCGCTGATGCGGAAGCGGCCGCCGCCCAGCTTCTGCGCGCCCTCGATGACCAGCGTGTTGGTGCCGATCCCCTCCACCTTGGCGCCCATCCCGGCCACCATGTGGCAGAGGTCCTGGACGTGGGGCTCGGCCGCGCAGTTGCGCAGGCGGGTGGTGCCGCGCGCCAGCGCCGCCGCCATCACCGCGTTCTCGGTGGCGGTGACGCTCGGCTCGTCCAGGAACACGTCGGCGCCCCTGAGCCCGCCGGGTGCGCGCAGCTCGAACACCCGGGTGCCGACGTTCACCTCGGCGCCCAGGCTGCGGAGCGCCAGGAAGTGCGTGTCCATGCGCCGCCGGCCGATGATGTCGCCGCCCGGGGGCGGGAGCGTCATCTCCCCCACGCGCCCCAGCATGGGGCCGGCGAGGAGGATGGAGGCCCGGATGCGCGCGGCCGCCGTCTCGTCCAGCTGCACCTTGCCCAGGTCGCGGGCGCGGACCGTGACCTCGTTGTCGCCGGTCCAGTCCGCCTCCGCGCCGAGGGTGCGCAGCAGGTCCATGAGGGTGAGGACGTCCTTGATCTTGGGGACGTTCTCCAGCACCACCTCCTCCTCGGTGAGGAGGGTGGCCGCGAGCATGGGCAGGGCCGCGTTCTTGTTCCCCGCGGGGCGGACCGTGCCGCGGAGCGGACGGCCTCCCTGGACGATGAACTTGGGCACTCTCGGTCTCCAGGTCTGGGAATGCAGTCGCCCGGCCCCCGGGCCGCGGCGGCCGGGGCGGGGTTCGGTTCGGTCTCGGGTCCCGACCGCCGGAGCAAGGATCGTGCGCACCCTTCACCCCGGCCGCGGCGCGCCCCGGAAAGCCCCGCGGTTCCTTGACACCCGTTCGGCGCGCGGGGTATGATTCGGTCGACCGGCGAGGCCGCCGCTGCCGCCCTCGCCCCGACCCCGAACCGGCCCCGGGAGGCGCGTGCAACTCCTGATCGCGGTGATCAACGAGGAAGAGAAGCTGGACGAGATCCTATCCGGGTTCGTCGAGCTGGGGGTCACGGGCGCCACCCTCATCAACAGCGAGGGGATGGGCCGCTTCCTCGTGCACGACGTCCCCATCTTCGCCGGGCTGGCGGACCTCGCCTCGCGCTCCCGCCCCCGGAACTACACCATCCTCAGCGTGATCCGCGAGGAGGAGAAGGTGGACCGGGTGATCGACCTTCTGCAGATGATCTGCGGCAACCTGGAGGACCCCGCCACCGGCATCGTCTTCACCGTCCCGGTCACCCGCGCGGTCGGGCTCTCCCCGGAGCTGGGCACGGAGGGGTGAGCACGGGGGAGTGGAGCGGCGGGCGCCTGCGTCTCCGCGTGGAGCAGCTCGCGCCCGCGCTCGGCGACCCGGACGCCAACCTCCGCCGGATCGCCGCCGCGCAGGCCGACGCCGCTCGCGACGGGGTGGAGCTGCTGGTGACCCCGGAGCTGGCGCTCACCGGCTACGACCTGCGCGACCGCACGCACGCGGTGGCCCTGCCGGTGGGCCCCGCCCCCTTCCCCGCCCTGGCGGACGGGCCCGACGTGGTGCTGGGGATGGTGGAGATGGGCCCCGGCTTCGTCCCGTACAACGCCGCGCTGCACCTGCGGAGCGGCGGGGTCCTGCACCGGCACCGCAAGGTCTACCTCCCCACGTACGGGATGTTCGACGAGGGCCGGTACTTCGGCGCGGGCGACCGGGCGCGCGCCTACGACGCGGGCGGGGGGTGGCGGCTGGGGCTGCTGGTCTGCGAGGACCTGTGGCACCCCGCGCTCGCCTACCTGCTGGCCGCCTCCGGCGCGAACCTCCTGGTGGCGCAGGCGGCCGCGGCGGGGCGCGGGGCCTGGGAGGGGGCGACGGGGGGCGGGCGCTTCGCCTCGTGGGAGTCTTGGGAGCACCTGGCCGTCGCCGCGGCCACGGCGTACGCCGTGTACGTGGTGGTGGCGAACCGGGTGGGGGTGGAGGGGAGCGCCGTCTTCGCCGGCGGCTCGCTGGTGGTGGGGCCGGACGGCCGGGTGATCGCCCGCGGCGACGACCTCGGCGAGGACCGCGTCACCGCCGACCTCTCGCTGGACGCGGTGGCGCGGGCGCGCCGCCCCTACTCGCACGCGCGCGACGAGGACCCGCGCCTGGTGCTGCGCGAGCTGGCGCGGATCGTGGAGGAGGACGCGCGGTGAGGGAGGCCCGCGTGGGCGAGCTGGTGGCGGCGGTCGCCCGCCAGGCGCTCGCCGACCGCGGCGTGGCCCGCGTCGCCCTGGTGGACGACGGCTCGCCGGAGGCGGAGCTGGCGGCGCGGTTCCTGGAGCGGCTGGGCCCCGGGACGGCGCTGCGCGTGAGCGCGCGGGACCCGCGGCTGGAACCACTCTTGCACGCGCTCGGCGCGGTGGGGGCGGGAGAACGGGCCGCCCGGGAGGCCGCGGGCGCGGCCGCGCGGCTGGAGCCGGACGCGCTCCCCGCCGGTCCCGAGAACCGCACGGCGCTGCTGCTGGGCGGCGCTCTCCCCGCGGAGCCCTTTTTCCCGCTGGGCGACCTGTACGCCTCGCAGGTGGCGGAGCTGTCCGGCGGGTGGTCCGCGCCGGTGGAGGTGCGGGCGCTGGCGGAGGCCGCCGGCGGGGTCGAGCGGCTGGACGCGGCGCTGCACGGCTGGCTGGACCGGCGCGACCCGGCCGCGCTCGACGCGCTCCCGGCGGGCGCGGCCGAGGAGGCGCGCCGCCTCTTCGCCCGCGGGCGTGCCTCGCGCCTGGCGGTCCGCCTGGTCCCCAAGCTGGGCCACCGCACCCTCGGCGTGGACCTGTTCGAATGAAGGCGCCCGCTTCCCCGTTCCCGGAGGATCTCGCTTGATCTCCCTTGAGCTGTTCTCCCCGGCCGCGCTGCCGCTCCTCCTGGCGCAGACCGGCCCCGCGATCGCGGACACCGTCGTGACGGTGCAGGCGGGCTCCCGCGGGCTCCAGTACTGGGTGGACCTGCTCACCAGCATCGCCAGCATGGTCATCGCGCTGGCGCTGATCGCCATCGCCATCCCGCTGATCCCGGCCGCCTGGAACTCGCGCAAGTTCTACGCGAAGGTCAACCAGTTGGTGGAGCGGATCCGGGACGACATCAACCCCATCGTCCGCCACGCCGCCGCCGTCGCCGACAACGTGGACTACGTCTCCACCTCCATCCGCGCGGACGTGCAGCTCCTCCACCAGACGGTCGCCAGCGCCAACCAGCGGGTGAACCGCGCGGCGGCGCTCGCGGAGCAGCGGGTGAACGAGCTGAACGCGCTGCTGCAGGTGGTGCAGGAGGAGGCGGAGGGGATCTTCATCGACGCCGCGTCCACCGCCCGGGGGGTGCGGGTGGGAGCGGACGCCTTCCGCCGCTTCCAGGAGGACGGGGAGCCCGGCCTGGACGACGTCTACGACGACGGGGACGACCGGGGCGGCCCGCTGGACATCGACATCGAACCGCGCCGGGGCTGAGGCCCCGCCCCGCGACACACCCGACGAACCGGAGAACCCAATGCCTCGCCAGGACACCGTAGACTTCCTGACCGCCTTCGCCGTGGGCACCGTGCTCGGGATCGGGGCGACGCTCCTCCTTCAGCCGGAGCGCCCCTCCGCCCGCGAGCGGGTGGTGAAGCAGCTCAAGCCCTACCGCCGCAAGATGGAGCGCAGCTACGGCCAGATCCGCGGCGGCCTGCGCGAGGGCGCGGGCGCCACCTCCGACCTCACCGGTGAGGTGGTGGGCGCCGGGCGCGAGCTGCTCTCGGAGTTCCGCGAGGAGGTGGCCCGCATCCTGGGCGACGCGCGCGAGGAGCTTCAGGACATGACGCGGGAACAGACTCGCGGCGTGTCGCAGGGGGCCAAGCGCGTGCGCCGGAAGCTCGGGATGTGACGCGGTGACGCTCGCGGCATCCGCCCTCCTCGCGGTCGCGGCGCTCTTCCTCCTCCCGGACCCCGCCTGGGCGTGGGGTCCGGCCACGCACGTCTACCTGGGGACCGGGGTGCTGGACGCCCTCCACCTGGTTCCCCCCGCGGTGCGCGCGCTCCTGGCGGCGTACCCGCACGACTTCCTCTACGGCTCGGTGGCCGCGGACATCTCGCTCGCCAAGAAGTACGTCCCCGAGGGGCGCCACTGCCACCACTGGCACGTGGGCGAGGAGATATTCGCCGAGGCCCGGACGGACCGCCTCCGCTCCATGGCGCTGGGCTACCTGGCGCACCTCGCGGCGGACACCGTCGCCCACAACACCTACGTCCCGCGGCAGCTCCTGCTCACCTCCTCCAGCAAGGGGCTGGGCCACTCCTACTGGGAGCACCGGATGGACGTGCAGCTGGGCGAGCGCTACACCAACCTCGCCCGGCACGTGGTGATGGACCACGACCACTCCGAGGCGGACGCGCTCTTCGACCGGGTGCTCTCGGCCACGCTCTTCTCCTTCCAGACCAACCGGCGGATCTTCCGGGGGATGATCCGCTTCCAGGACAACGACCGCTGGCACTCCATCTTCGGCTCGGTGCTCCAGAACTCGCGCTGGACGCTCAGCGACGACATCATCGAGGCGTACGTCGTCCGCTCCTTCGACTACGTGGTGGACTACCTCGGGCGCCGCGGAGGGGCCATCGCGGCGGGGCTGGACCCCATCGGCGAGCGCAACCTGCTCCTCTCCAAGCAGGTGCGGCGCATGGCGCTGCGGGAGGGGAAGGAGAACGCCACCTCGGTGCTGGTGCAGCTCGCGGACGACTTCTTTCCCATGCCGGAGATCCCGTTCGGGCACTGGGGCGCGCGGGTGGCGTCCAACGGCTCGTCACGGTAGAGGGCCGGTGACCCGCTGCACGGACAGGAATGCTTGCCCCTGTGCACACCCGTACATACATTGATGGGCTCGTACGAGTGGGACCCGTCGAAAGCCCGGGCGAACGAAGCCAAGCACGGAGTCCGTTTCTCGGATGCAGTTGCCGTCCTGGAGGATGAGCGGTCGCTCACGATCGACGACCCGAGCCCGGAGGAGGAGCGCTTCGTCACGATCGGGATGGACGGCTTCGGACGCGTGCTGGTCGTGGTCTACACGTGGCGCGGCAAAGCCGTCCGGCTGATCTCGGCCCGGAAGGCGAGTCGTTCTGAGAGGAACCTGTACGCAGAGAGCACGCAATGAAGGACGAGTACGATTTCAGCGCCGGCCGGCGGGGTGCCGTCACGCCGGCGCCACCGGGGAAGACCCGGATCACGATCCGCCTGGACGACGAGGTGATCGACTGGTTCCGCGAGCGGGTCGAGCAAGCGGGAGGCGGCAATTACCAGTCGATGATCAACGCGGCGTTGCGGGAGCACATCCGGCAGCAGCAGGAGCCGCTGGAGGAGACCCTCCGGCGTGTTCTCCGCGAGGAGCTACGCCGCACCGCTTGAGCTGGCGTCGAACATGAAGCAGCGGCCCGCGGGGGCGACGGTCGTCCCCGCGGG
>DATABU010000503.1:0-5671 GCA_036259415.1 Longimicrobiaceae bacterium | reverse complement strand
GGTCCCGGGCGGCGACGCCCCGCGCCGCGCCGTGTCGCTCATGGCGGGCGGCTTCGGCTCCGACATCAACGAGGGCGCCACGTTCGGGATCGCCGCCGCGCGCCTGGACCAGCGGTTCTCGCGCGTCCTGGTGGGCGAGGTCGGGCTCTCCTACGCCCGCGGCCAGGTGGAGCTGGCCGACCACACCCAGGGCACGCCCACCTTCGCGATGGCGACCACCAGCCTCGCCACCGCCACCGTGGGCGTGCAGGCGCAGCTCCCGCTCGCCTTCGCGCAGCCGTACGTCGGGCTCGCCAGCGGGCTGTACCTGCGCATGGACCCGGCGGGCGGGCACCGCTTCCTCTACACCACCACCGAGTTCCCGGTGGGCGTGCGGGTCCCGCTGACGCGGCGGCTGGGCGGGCGCGCCGAGGTGCGCCTGCGCTACGACGAGCAGCAGGGGAACGGCCCCGCGCTCGGCGCCGAGGCCACCGCGGGGGTGAGCCTGCGGATCTGACCCGCCTCCGCGGCGCACGGCGGAACGGGGCCGTCCGCGGCCGGGTACCAGCGCCCGCCGCTCCGCCCCCGCTCCGTGGACCCGGACCGGTCGCTCCCCTTCCTCCCGGGCCTGGCTTCCCGGCCGGGATCCGGCCCTCGGACCATCCCCTGTCACAAACCCCGCCTCCCGCGCGTTCCTTCCACAGCCGAACGATCCGGACCCCCGCCGCCGACCGTGGACTTCGACCTCGCGTTCCGCAGCCACCATCCCTCGCTCTTCCGCTACCTGCACCGGCTGACGGGGGACGCGGACACCGCCGAGGACCTAGCGCAGGAGTCGTTCGTACGGCTCCTGGGACACCGGGTCTCCGACGACGGGGTGCGGGTCTGGCTCTTCACCGTCGCCACCAACCTGGTGCGCGACGGGGCGCGGAAGCGGGCCCGCCGCGAGCGGATCCTGGCGGCGGAGCCGGTGCTCCCCTCCGGCTTCCCGGACCCCGGCGAGGAGGCGGAGCGGGCGTCGCGGGTGGCCGCCGTGCGCGAGGCGCTGGGGCGGATCCCGGCGCGCGACCGCGAGCTCCTGCTGATGCGCGAGGAAGGGTTCTCGTACGCGGAGATGGCCCGGGCCACCGGCACCGCCCCCGGCTCGGTGGGGACGCTCCTGGCCCGCGCCCTCCGCAAGTTCACCCAGGCGTACCAGACCGTGGCATGATGCCCCACGCAGCCGAAGGGACCCTGCAGGCGCTCCTCGACGGGGAGCTGTCCCGCGCCGAGGGCGCCGAGGTGGAGCGGCACCTGGAGACGTGCCCCGCCTGCCGCGCCGAGGCGGAGCGGCTGCGCGCCGCATCGGACGGGCTCACCGCCGCGCTGGCGCTCCTGGACCGCCCGGCCGCGACGGGGCGCGCCCTCGACCAGCTCGGGCGCCGACGCTGGCGGCGGTGGGTGGGGGTGGACTCCGGTCAGGTGCTGCGCCGCGCCGCCGTTCTGGTGCTGGGCGTCGCCAGCCTCGCCTCGGCCACGCCGGGCTCGCCGGTGCGGGAGTGGATCGGGGAGCTGCTGCACGGGGCCGGTGCGGAGTCCGCGCCCGGCGGCCTCGCGGCCGTCGCCCCCGTCTCCACGCCGGACGCGCCGCCGGCCGGGGAGGCGTCCGCGGCCGTCTCCGTCCTCCCCGACCTCGGGAGGGTGCGGGTGGTGGTCACCGCCCCCTCCCCCGACCTGCGCATCCGCGTCCGCCTCTCAGACGACTCGTACTCCGACGTGCGCGCCACCGGGGCCGCGGCGGGGGCGCGCTTCCGCACCGGGCCGGGACGCGTGGAGGTGTCGGGCGCCGGGCCCGGCGAGGTGGAGGTGGTCCTCCCCCGCAGCGCCCGCAGCGCGACGGTGGAGGTGGACGGCCGCCCCTACTTCCGCAGGGACGGCGAGGGGATCCGGCTCCTCGCCCCCGCCTCCGACAGCTCGGGGTCCGAGATCGTCTTCACCGTCCGGCCGTAGCCCTCCCCACCGAAATTCCTGGAGTACCGCGTGTCCATCGCTACCCTGCTGCTGCTCTCCCTCCTCCCCGCCTCCGACCTGCACGGCACGGTGCGGGCGGAGGGGGCGGCCACCCCGCTCCCCGGCGCCACCGTGCAGGTGGTGGAGCTGAAGCGCACCGCCACCACCGACGAGCGCGGGTACTTCGTGATCCGTGGCGTGGAGCCGGGCCGCTGGACGGTGCGCGCCGCGGCGCTGGGATACCGCCCCCACGCCGTGGTGGTCCAGGCGTCGGGGGCCGGCTCCGTGCGCCTCGACTTCGACCTCCAGCCCGAGGCGGTGCGGCTCGACCCGGTGGAGGTGCGCGGCCGCGAGGGGTCGACGCCGGTGGCGGGCGCCGCCTCCTCCGGTCCCGGCGAGACCCGGCTGGACGGCCGCGCCGTGCGGCTGACCCCCGCCCTCGCCGAGGCCGACGTGCTCCGCGCGGTCCAGTCGCTCCCCTCGGTGGCGGCCATCTCCGACTTCTCCAGCGCGCCGTACGTGCGCGGCGGCTCCCCCGACCAGAGCATGGTCACGCTGGACGGGATCCCGCTCTACAACCCGTACCACCTCGGGGGGCTCTTCGGCGCCATCGACCCCGACGCGGTGCAGTCGGTGGGGGTGCTGGCCGGGGCGTTCCCCGCCGGGGTGGGGGACCGCATCTCCAGCGTGCTGGAGATCCGCACCCGCGAGGCGGAGCGGGACAGCGTGCGCGCCACGGGGGCGGTGGGTCTGATCTCGTCGCGCTTCGGAGTGGGCGGACCCACGCCCTGGGCGGGGGGGAGCTACCTCTTCTCGGGACGGCACACGTACCTGGACCTGGCCACCCGCGGGGCCGAGGCGCTGGGGGTGATCCCCGCGTCGCTCCCCTACGGCTTCTCCGACGCGCACCTCAAGCTCGACCAGGACCTGGGCGGGCTCGCCCGCCTTTCCTTCTCCGGGTACGTCAACGACGAGTCGCTCGTCCACCGGCCGGAAGGCGAGAAGGACCTGATCGACTTCGACTGGGGCTCCGAGGCGGTGGGGCTCCGCCTCTGGCGCCCCTTCGGCGCGCGGCTCTCCGGCGAGCTGCGGGCGGCGTACAGCGCCTTCGGCGGGCGCTTCAACGCCATCGAGCGGCGCTGGGACCCCGAGCGCCAGCAGTACACCGACAGCACCTCGACGGTGGTCCATGCGTCCACCGGGGTCCAGAACGCCATCGTGGGCGCCGGACTCACCTGGTACGGCCGCCGACACCAGCTCCGCGCCGGGGCCCAGCTCGACGCCTACCGGTTCCGGCACCGGGTGGCCCCCAACGACTTCGTGGACGAGGTGGACGACTTCGTCCCCCTGTTCGACAGCGACCACCGGCCCGCCACCCTGGCCGTGTACCTGGAGGACGAGTGGAAGCCCTCCGACGCTCTCTCCCTGCGCGCCGGGTTCCGGGTGATGGCCGCCGGGGAGCGCGGCACCGCGTGGATGCCGCGCCTGGGCCTCCGCTACGCCCCCACCTCCTCCACCGCGCTGTGGGCCGGCGCCGGGCGCTCCGCGCAGGTGATGCACAGCCTGCACGACGCCGAGTCCGTCTCCACCTCCATCGTGGCGTACGACATCCTGGCCGCGGTCCCGGAGGCCCAGGGCCTCACCGTCGCCGACGACCTCGTGCTGGGAGGGGAGTGGCGCCGGGCCGACCTGACGCTGCGCGTGGAGGCGTACGAGAAGCGCTTCCGCAGCGTCCCCGTCACCCCCATCCCCGACGACCCGCTCGGGCAGGGGCTGGTGGTGCCTGAGGAGTTCCGGGAGGGGACGGGGACCTCCCGGGGCCTTGAGGTGCTGGCGCAGTACGCCCGCGGAGGCGCCGGGCTGAACGCCGCCTACACGCTGGCGAAGGCGGAGCGCGAGGTGGACGGGGCGCGGTTCACGCCGCGCTTCGACCGGCGGCACACCCTGGACCTGAACGGGTTCGCCCCGCTGGGCTCCAGGGGACAGGTCAGCGCGCGCCTGGTGTTCGCGAGCGGGCAGCCCTACACCCCGGTCGTGGGCGTGATGGCGCCTCACGTGTTCCTGCCGGAAGCGGGCGGCTTCGTCGAGAACGGCAACGGAGTGCTGGTGATGGGGGAGCACAACACCGCCCGCCTCCCCGGCTATGCGCGTCTGGACCTGGGCGCCCGGAGGAGCTTCCAGCGCCGCTGGTTCGGGCGGCCGACGACCTTCACCCCCTATCTCCAGGTCCTGAACGTGCTCAACACCCGCAACGTCCTCTTCGCGTTCCCGGAGAGGGGATACGAGGATTCCGCGGGGGGCGGGCCGTCGACGCGTCTGCGCCTGCAGCATGCGCCCCAGCTCCCCGTCTTCCCCACCTTCGGCGTGGAGTGGAGGTTCTGATGCGCCGCGCCTGCCTCGCCCTGCTCCTCCTGGCCGCCGGCGGGTGCGAGCTGCTCCGCCCCCCCACCGACATCGACGCGGAGCCGCGCCTCCAGCTCCACTCGGTGCTCCGCGCCGGCTCCGACACCGTCGCCGTGCTCATCGAGCGGGTCGGGGCGGAGGCGGGGATCGTGCGCCGCGCCCCCGTCTCCGGGGCCCGGGTGAGCATCGCGGGCGGCGGCGTGGAGGCCGCGCTCCGCGAGGCGCCGCAGGGGTTCCCGTCCTGCGCGCTGCGCTTCGACGCCGGGGAGCTGGCCACCCCTCCCATCGGAGCCGGGTGCTACGCCGCGATCCTCCCCGGCGGGGTCCGGCCCGGCGAGAGCTACTCGCTCGCGGTGGAGCTGCCGGACGGCGGCTCCATCACCGGCCGGACGGTCGTGCCCGAGCGCCCCACCGCCGTGCAGCCGGCGGAGAGCGCCCGGGTCCCCGTGCAGTCGAACGCCGGGGTGGGCATGTCCGGCGTCAGCCACCCCGTGACCGTGCGCTGGCGGGCTCCCACGGGCGGGAGCCGGGTCAGGCTGGTCCCCACCCCCGGGGCCGTGTTCGCGCGCGGCGGGGCGATCGCCGGGGCGGGCTGCCAGCTGTGGCCGACGGGGAGCGGCGAGACCTACCTGGACGGCGGACAGTCGGCCCCGCTGGGGGACTCCCTCCGCTTCAGCGTCCAGCTGTACTGCGCGGAGCCGGCCGGCACGGGCGGGGGCAGGCTCGTCCCCGACTCGGTCGAGGTCCGGCTCGACCTCGTGGCGGTGGATTCCGCGTATGCCCGCTTCGCGGAGACCTGGGGCGACGACGCCGTGCGCGAGGCCAGGGCGTCCGCGGGGGTCACCGGCGCCTTCGGGGTGTTCGCGGGCCATTCCCTCACCCGCCGCAGGATCGTGCTCGTCTTCTCTCCGCCCTGACGCGCGGCGTCGTTTGTGCATGGCTCCCCCGCCCCCGGACCCCGGCAGCGCGGAGCGATCCGCACGATCCCAGCGGAGCCATGGCGAACCCAACCTGCCCCACCTGCGGCGGCGAGCTCCATCACCCGAGCGCCCGTTGCGCCGACTGTGGGGACCGGCCGCGGACGCGCAGCCCCTATCCGTGGCAGGCGGAGGGGGCGCGGCGCTCCGCGGTGTTCTTCGGGATCCTCATCACGCTGCTGATCCTGGCGGCCCTGGCGTGGACGCTGGCGGACTCCCGCCGCAGCCCGCTGGACGCTCCCGGGCCCATGGTCCCCGTGGACCCGTCGGGGGATCGCGGGGGCGGCTGACGAAACGGCCCCGTCCGGCGCGCGCCGGACGGG
>DATABU010000502.1:0-3958 GCA_036259415.1 Longimicrobiaceae bacterium | reverse complement strand
CCCCCGCCCCTGGTCAGGGACGGGGGCGCGTCCGCGTTCCGGCTCCGGGCCGCGGTCAGCCGGCGGCCCCGCTGGCGGCGGGCTCCGGCGAGCCCGCCGGCGGCGGAGCGGGCGGCTCCACCGCATCGGGGAGCTCCTCCTCCAGGTTGCGGATCCGCGGGTTCAGGAAGCCGACTGCCACCGCCGCCACCATCGCCGCGCCGGTCAGCACGATCATCAGCCCCATCCCCCGCCCCGGCCCCACCCCGATCACGCTCCCGACCGTCCCCGCCAGCGCCCCTCCCGGCCGCAGGAGCGGCTCGAAGACGTGGTCCGCCAGCGGGCCGGCGACCAGGTAGGCGACGGGGGCGCTCGACATGGCCACCATCTGGATGGTGGCGAAGACGCGACCCTGCACCTCCGGCGCGACCTTGCGCATCATCACCGCGGAGACCAGGCCGGAGACGAAGGGGACGGTGAAGAGCACCCCGAACACCCCCGCCGCCCACACGGGGAGCGAGGGGTGCAGCCCCAGCAGGAGCTGGCTGAGCCCCCCGAGCCCGGCGGCGGCGAGGACCCCGTGGATCTTCCGCCGGGGCCCGCCCCAGACGCTCAGGATCAGGCTCCCCGCCAGCATCCCGATCCCCCCGACCGAGGAGATCGTCCCCAGCGCCGCGACCGAGGCGGTGCTGAGCACCATCGGCTGGTAGAGCCCCTGGGCGATCGCCATGCAGAGGTTGATGGCGGCGAAGACCCCCACCAGCCCGGCGAGCCCGCGGCGGTCGAGCAGGTACCGCCAGCCGAACGCGGCCTCCTTCCAGATCGGCGGCCGCTTCCCCCGGGCGGGGGCGCGCTGCGGGCTGGGGATGGCGAGGAGGAGGAGCGTGGCCGCCGCGAAGAGGAAGGTGGCGAAGTCGATCAGCAGGATACCCCGGAAGCCGATCGCCGCCATCAGCCCGGCGGCGGCGATCGGGGCCGCGATGCGCACGCCGGCCTGCCCGAACTGCACCATCCCCATCGCCCGGGCGAACTGCTCGCGCGGGACCAGCAGCGAGGTGGTGGCCGCGTGCGCGGGGCCCTGGAAGGCGCCCAGCGCCGCCCCGAAGGTCACCACCGCGTAGACGTGCCACATCTCCAGCCGGTCGGCGTAGAGCAGGAGCGCCACCAGCAGCGTGGCGAGGGCCGCGCCCGTGTCCGTGGCGACCATCACCCGCTTGCGGTCCCAGCGGTCCACGTAGGCGCCCGCCAGCGGGGAGAGGGGGATGCCGGGGAGCACGGCGAAGAAGAGCACCAGCGCGAACTGCGTCGCGGACCCGGTCTTCTCGAAGACCCAGACCCCCAGGGCGAAGCGGGTCAGCGCGGAGCCGAAGGAGGAGACGAGCTGGCCGGCCCAGACCAGCAGGAAGGTGCGCATCCCCTGCGGGAGCGCGGGACGGGTCGCGTCGGGCTGCATGGGCGGGGCTCGTTCGGGTCGGGGTTGCAGGGGACTTCGGGCGGGTTCAGGCGGGCGCCGCGGAGGCCAGGACGCCGCGAAGGGCGGCGGCGAGCCCCTCGACGTCCGCGCCGACGACGATGGAGTGATGGCTCCCCTCCACCTCGCGCACGTCCAGGGCGCGGTCGGTGAGTTCGCGCCAGCGGAGCCGGGGGTCCGGCTCGGGACGATGCCCGCCGCGCGCCCGGAAGAGGGTGACGCGGCCGGGATAGAGGCCGGGCCGGTACGCGGCGACCGCGTCCGCGGCGGCGCGGTACACGGCGAGACGGCGGCGCAGCCCCGCCCTGTCGAGCTCCGGGAGGGTGGAGTCGAGCCTGCGGGCCCACGCCTCGAAGCGGGTGAGCCGCGCGTCCCCGGGGAGCGCCCGCAGCTCCCGGTGCAGCGCGGCAAGGGCGCCCGGCTCCGCCCGCACGCCCAGGTCCGCCGCCAGGAGCAGGAGCAGATCCGCGTCGTCCGCCGCGGGGGGACGGTTCCCGTCGAGCGGGGCCCAGCTGTCGATCAGCGCCAGCAGGGAGACCTCCTCCCCCGCCGCGCACAGCCGCCGCGCCATCTCGAAGGCGACCGTCCCACCCACCGACCAACCGGCCAGGAGGTAGGGACCCCGCGGCCGCGCCGCGCGCACCGCCTCCAGGTGGCGGGCGGCCATCTCCTCCACCGTCGCGTCGGGCCGCTCCCCGGGGGCCAGCCCGCGGGCCTGCAGGGCGTACACGGGCCGATCGTCCAGGCGGCGGGCCAGGCGCAGGTACGCGGCGCCCATCCCCCCCGCGGCGGGGACGCAGAACAGGGGCGTCCCCGCGCCGTCGCGCAGCCGCAGCACGGGAGCCGCGGGGACCGGGGCCTCGCCGCCGTCAAGGAGGCGCGCGAGCCGCTCGACGGTGCCGCCGCGGAACAGCTCCGCGAGGGGGAGGTCGCGGCCGGTCCGCTCGCGGACCCTCGCCACGGCCCGGGCCGCGGCGAGAGAGTGCCCGCCCAGGTCGAAGAAGTCGTCGTGGACGCCGACGCGCTCCACCCCCAGCGCCTCCGCCCAGGCGTCCGCCAGCGCCCGTTCCGTCGGGGTCCGGGGCGCCGTGTACGCCGCCGACGGCGCGGCGGCCGGCTCGGGGAGCGCGGCCCGGTCCAGCTTGCCGTTGGGGGTGAGCGGCAGCGCGTCCACCTCCAGCAGCGCGGCCGGCACCAGATAGTCGGGGAGGCGGGAGCGGAGGCGCCGCCGGAGCGCCGCGGGGTCCGCCCCCTCGCCGCTGGCGACGTACCAGCCGACCAGCCGCGCCTCCCCGCCGGGTCCCGGCCGGACCGCCACGGCCGCCTCGCGCACCGCGGGGTGCTCCAGCAGGGCAGCCTCCACCTCGGCCGGCTCGACCCGGAAGCCGCGCACCTTGAGCTGCGCGTCCGTCCGCCCCAGGAACTCCAGCACGCCGTCCGGGAGCCGGCGCACGCGGTCGCCGGTGCGGTACATCCGCGCGCCGTGCTCCGCGGAGAACGGGTCGGGGACGAAGCGCTCCGCGGTGAGGTCCGGCCGCCCCAGGTAGCCCCGCGCCACCTGCGCGCCGCCCGCGAACAGCTCGCCCGCCACGCCGACGGGAACGGGGCGGAGGTGCCGGTCCAGGACGTGGGCCTCCGCGCCGGGGACCGGGCGGCCGATGGGGACGGAGCCGGAGACGGTCTCCCGCTGCTCCACGTCGTCCGCCGGGTGCACCGTGGCGACGACCGTCGTCTCCGTGGGACCGTAGTGGTTGAAGAGCCGCGACCGTCCCCCGCCCAGCCTGCGCCACGCCCTCGCCCGCTCGATCGGGAGGCTCTCTCCCCCGACGCGGGTGGTCTCCGGGAGAGGGAGCGGCTCGCCGTCCCAGCCGCGCTCCAGCCCCTCCAGCCAGTGGCTCCACAGGGCCACAGGGATCCCCGCCGCGTCGGCCCCGTGCTCCCGGACGAAGCGGAGCATCTCCCCGCCGGTCAGCTCGCCGGGCTCGGGGTGGACGAGCAGCGAGCCGCCGCAGGCGAGGATGGGGAAGACGTCGCCCACCGACGCGTCGAAGCTCGCCGGGGGCGTGGTGAAGTGCCGGGTCCACGGCCCGAAGCCGTGCAGCTCCACCTCGGCGTGCACCAGGTTCGCGAGCGCCCGGTGGGGGACCATCACCCCCTTGGGCGCGCCCGTGGAGCCGGAGGTGTAGATGACGTAGGCCAGAGCCCCGGGGGGCACGTCCATGTCGGGCGCGTCCCAGTGCGGGAGCGCGCCGTCCAGCGGGACGACGGCCCCCGCGAAGCCCCGGGCGCGGTCGCGCAGCTCCTCCTGCGCGAGGAGGACGCGGGCGCCGCTGTCGAGCAGCACGGCGGCGATGCGCTCCGGGGGCGCGGAGGGGTCGAGCGGGACGAAGGCGCCGCCCGCGCGGAGGATCCCCATCATCCCGGCCAGCAGCCCGGGGGAGCGCCCGGCCAGCAGGGCCACGCGGACCTCCGGCCCTACCCCCTCCGCCTGCAGACGCCGCGCGATCG
>DATABU010000501.1:0-3264 GCA_036259415.1 Longimicrobiaceae bacterium | reverse complement strand
CTGCGGGAGCCAGGCCAAACTGCGGCCTGTCTCCCTTCGCCGGGGGGAGCCTCGCCAAACGGCCGGCGAGTCTCCCCCCGTACATGCTTTGGGAACGGCAGGAAACCACGACTGCGAAAGGAGCCCTCCCCCGGAACTCGGGGAGGGTGGCGAGCATCCAGCGAGCCGGGTGGGGCGCGGCACGACGCCCTCGCACCTTTTTTGTGCACGCCGCCGTTGCGCGGTGGGGCACGCCTCCCCAAGTTGGGGAAGCGCCCTCCACCCTTCGGCCTCCCTGCGCGTGCCGCTCCCCAGGCTCCTTGTCGTGGACCCGGACCCGTCCGGCCTCCCGCCCCTGCGCGACGCGCTGGGGGGGCGGGCCGAGGTGGGCGGCGCCGCCTCGCTGGCGGAGGGGCTGCGGCTGCTGGCGGAGAACAGCTGGCAGGGGCTGGTCCTGTCGCTGGACTTCGAGGCCGTGGACCTTGCGCTGGTGCGGCGCATCGCCGAGGCGGACGGGGCGCCGGACGTGCTGGTGCTGGTCACCGCGGCGCCCACCATGCAGATCATGGTGGAGGCGTCCCGGATGGGAGTGGTGGGGGTGTTCGCCGCCCCCGCCGACCCGGAAGAGCTGGTGGGAGCGCTCCGCGAGGTGCTGGCGCCGCCGGAGGAGACGGTACCGCTCCCGCCGCCGCTGGCCCCGGGCGAGGACGAGGCGGCCATCGGCGCGTCGCCGGCGGTGCTGGAGGTGTTCCGCATGGTGGGGCGGGTGGCCGCGTCCTCCGCCACCGTGCTGATCCTGGGGGAGAGCGGGACGGGGAAGGAGCTGGTCGCGCGCGCCATCCACCGCAACGGCGACCGCGCCGGGGGCCCCTTCGTGGCCGTGAACTGCGCCGCCATCCCCGAGAACCTGCTGGAGTCGGAGCTGTTCGGGCACGAGAAGGGCGCCTTCACCGGCGCCATCGCCCGCAAGATCGGGCGGTGGGAGCGGGCCGACCGGGGCACCCTGCTCCTGGACGAGGTGGGCGACATGTCGCTCGCCCTGCAGGCCAAGATCCTGCGCGCCCTGCAGGAGCGCGAGATCGAGCGGGTGGGCGGCGAGGGGCGCAT
Source organism: Longimicrobiaceae bacterium (assembly GCA_036259415.1). Lineage (GTDB taxonomy): Bacteria > Gemmatimonadota > Gemmatimonadetes > Longimicrobiales > Longimicrobiaceae > JAFAYN01. The sequence goes on along the minus strand of DATABU010000501.1, from coordinate 2,178 downwards.
CCCCGTGGACGTGCGGGTGGTGGCCGCCACCAACAAGGACCTGCGCGCCGCCATCGCCGCCGGGACCTTCCGCGAGGACCTCTACTTCCGCCTGGCGGTGGTGACCCTGCAGCTCCCCCGCCTGGCCGAGCGCGGCGGCGACCTGGAGCTGCTGGCGCGGCACTTCGCCGCGCGCTACGCTGCGTACTACGGCCGCCCGCTGCGGGGGGTCGCCCGCTCCGCGCTCGACCGGCTGCGCGCGCACGCCTGGCCGGGGAACATCCGCGAGCTCAAGAACGTGATGGAGCGGGCGGTGCTCCTCTCCCACGGCCCCGTGCTCCGCCCCGAGCACCTCCCGCTGGACCAGCTCCTCCCCGCCGCCGCGTCCCCCGCCGACGCCGGCGCCGCCCTCCCGGGGTACACGCCCGCGCTCACCATGGCCGAGGTGGAGCGCCTGCACATCCGCGAGGTGCTGCGCTCCGTGGGCGGGCACATGGGACGCGCCGCCGAGGTCCTGGACCTTCACCGCAACACGCTCACCCGCAAGGTGCGGGATTACGGGCTGGACGCCGCTTCCCCATAACGGTGAGCCTGCACCTTTTTTGTGCAGCACGGGCGGTCCGGCGCCCGGCGGCGCCCGCGGAAAGCGTTGGGGGCGCTCGCCTTCCGCTCCTTCGCGGGCGGCACGGCACCTGCCTGGAGTCCGTGGCGACAACCACGCACTCCCACGGAGGAGCCACCCGATGAACCGCCGCTTCCTGCTTCCCCTCGTGGCAGCGCTCCTCGCGCTCGCCGGCTGCTCGGAACACGCGGGCGCGCCGCTCGCCCCGGAGCCCGCGCCGCCGGCGGAGCTGCTCTCGACCGCCATCGACCTGGACGGCGTGCTGGAGTTCGCGGCGCTCCCGAACCTCACCGGGAAGCGGAGCGTGAGCCAGCTGGTGCGGGCGAGCACCGGCGGCTCGGTGGAGCTGGCGGGCTTCCGGGTGGACATCCCCGCCGGGGCGCTCCCGCAGGACACCGTCGTCACCATCACCCTCCCGCGCGACGCGGCGCTCGGCAAGCGGGTGATGGCCGAGTTCGGGCCGCACGGCATCCAGTTCAACACGCCGGTGACTCTGACCTTCCCGCTCCAGGGGGTGGTCCTCCCGCTCGGCGGCCTGGACGTGGGCCGCTGGGAGAACGGCGGGTGGACCTCGCTGGGCGCTACCCTGGCGGCGGACGGGCTGAGCCTCTCGTCCACCACGCCGCACTTCTCCACCTATGCCGCCCGCGGCGGCATGTACACCATGGCGGGCGGCTGATCCGCACGGATCCGCCGCCGCGCCTCCCGCCGCCGTGAGCCTCGCCATGCCGTCGCACCTCCTCGTGGAGCGGGCGCTCGCCCTGATCCCGGACTCGGAAGAGTTCCTGCCGCTCACCGACGCGGTGATCGGGACCTCCCGGATCGACTCCGAGAAGGTCTGGGCCCGCTCGGGCGCGTACGCCACCGTGGGGAAGCGGGTGGTGGACGCCGCCGGGCTGCGGGAGCTGGTCCCGGGCCTGGCCGAGCGCGCGCAGCAGCGTCTGCAGCGGCTCTTCGACCTGGTTCTGGAGGCGATCCAGAAGCAGGAAGAGGGCGACCTCCCCGGCGCGGCGCAGACGCTGGTGCACGCCGGGGAGATGGAGGAGGAGGACCGCCGGCTGGAGAAGGCGGAGCGCATCTACCTGCTGGCGCTGGAGATCGCCGCCAACCTCCGCGACAAGGGGCCGCAGGTGCTGGCGCTGCGGCGGCTGGGGCGGGTCGCCCGCGCGGCCGGGCGGCTGGAGGACGCGTGGGTCCGGTACGAGCAGAGCTACCTGCTGGCGGTGGACGGGCTGGACCTGGCGGGGCAGGCCGTCGCCTGCCAGGGGCTGGGGAACCTGTGCGACGACCGGGGGCAGCGTGAGCAGGCGTGGACCTGGTACGAGCGCGGGCTGAAGCTGGCGCGGGGGCTCCGCGACCCGGCGCTTGAGTGGCCCTTCCACGCCAACCTCTCCATCCTCGCCAAGCAGCGCGGCGAGCTGTCGCGCGCGGAGGACTTCCTGGGGCGCGCCCGGAGCTGCATCGAGGCCACGGGGGACGAGGGGGCCATGCTCTACTGGTTCAACAACCGGGGGCTGATCCTCATGGAGGCGGGGGACGCGACGGGCGCCGAGGCCATGTTCCGGGAGGGGCTGGCG
>DATABU010000500.1:0-2107 GCA_036259415.1 Longimicrobiaceae bacterium | reverse complement strand
GACGGGGAAGTCGAGCCCGGCCAGCGCCATCTCGGCCCCGGCGACGGCCTGCATGGCCGCCGAGGCGTTGCGGTAGATGCAGGGGATCTCCACCAGCCCGCCGATGGGGTCGCAGATGAGCCCCAGCATCCCCTGTAAGGTGAGCGCCACGGCCGTCTGGATCTGCGCGTGGCTCCCGCCGCTCAGCCAGGTGACGGCCCCGGAGGCCATGGCGGCGGCCGTCCCCGTCTCGGCCTGGCACCCGCCCTCGGCGCCGGCCAGCGAGGCGCGGTGGGCGATCACCCCGCCCACCCCCCCGGCCACCAGCATGGCGTCGGTGAGGCGCTCGTCGTCCGCCTCCATGAACTCGCCGACGCTGATGAGCACCGCCGGGAGCACCCCCGCCGCCCCGGCCGTCGGCGCGGCCACGATCAGCCCCATGGCGGCGTTCACCTCCAGCGTCGCGATGGCGCGGGCCAGGGTGAGCGTCACGCGCGGCCCCAGGATCTGCGCCCCGCCCTCGTGCAGCAGCCGCGCCCGCCCCCCGGTGAGCCCCGAGGGGGAGCGCGCCTCGCCCTTCAGCCCCTCCGCGATGGCCGCGCGCATCACCTCCAGCGTCCGCCCGATGCGCGCCCGCACCTGCTCGGCCGACGTGCCGGTCTCGTCGGTCTCCGCGTCCAGCACCACCTGCGGGAGGGAGCGGCCGGTGGTCTCGGCGTCGCGGATCAGGGACTCGATGGAGCGATGCATGTGTGCGGCGCGGTACGGGTTCGCGGGGACGGAGACAGCCCGCAACGAACGGGCCGCGGCCGCGCCTAGCTGATCTTGTCTATCCGCCGCGCCCAGCGCAGCCAGGGGAACGAGCGGACCGCCGCCATGGCCGAGTCCGAGACCGGCTCGTCGGCCTCGATGGTCATCAGCGCGTCCTTGTAGCGCCCGGTCCTGTCCACCCGCATGGTCGCCAGGTTGACCCCGTGGCCCGCGAGGATGGCGGTGACCGCGGCGATGGTCCCCGGCTCGTCGTGGGCCAGGAGCACCAGCGTATGATAGTCGCCCTCCAGGTCCACGGCAAAGCCGTCCACCTCGTCGACCCGCACGCGCCCCCCGCCCACCGAGGCGCCCCTCACCAGCGTGCGCTCCGGCCCCCGCTCCACCTCCAGCAGGGCGGTGTTGGGGTGCGCCTCCGGCCCCAGGTCCACCGTCTCGAACTCCCAGGAGAGCCCCGCCCGCTCCGCCTCCTCGTAGGCGTTGCGCAGGCGCAGGTCGTCCGGGGGGAGCCCCACCAGCCCGCCCACGATGGCGCGGTGGGTGCCGTGCCCCTCGCCCGTGGCGGCGAAGGAGCCGTGCAGGCGGACGGTCGCGCGCTCCGGCGTGTCGCCCAGGATGGCGCGCGCCATGAGCCCCAGGCGGCAGGCGCCCGCGGTGTGCGAGGAGGAGGGCCCGACCATCGTGGGGCCCAGGATGTCGAAGAGGGAGACCATGGCTGCGGCGGTTCGGGTGGCGTGCCCCGCTCAGTCTAAGCGCCGGGCGCGCACCGCGGAAGGTGCCCCCGCCCGCCGTCAGTGGGGCCGGAGGGCCCGCACCACCAGCCCGATCCCCCCGGCGAGGAGCCCCAGGATGAGGATGGTGTTGAAGAGGCTGGTGGGCTGGAACCAGATGCGCAGGCTGGCGACGATCCCCGCCAGGATGACCACCGCCCCGACGAAGAGCAGGAGCCACCCCAGGGCGGAGCGCCCGTTGAAGAAGAGGATCCCGATCCCCACCAGCAGGGGGACCATGGAGAGCCCGAAGGCGTCGTAGCCCCAGAGCGACCACCCGCCGCTGGTCACCATCACCCGGCTGGTGAGCAGGTACCCGCCCGCCACCACCATCCCCAGTCCGAAGAGGAACTCGACCAGCCCGCCGGAGGTGCCGCCGGGGTTGTGGAGCCGTGATTCGTCCATGGTGCTGCGGGGAGAGAGGTGGAGGGCGGGGTTGAACGGCTTTGTCGGGCGTGCCCCTCGCTGGCGCTCGGGTCGGGCTGCGGCTCCGTAAGCGGGCACACTACGCCCGCTAACGGAGGCGAGCCCCGACGATACTGCTGTCGGGTCTCGCCGCTTCGCGCTCGCATCCCTGAATAGAAACTGGG
>DATABU010000499.1:0-7967 GCA_036259415.1 Longimicrobiaceae bacterium | reverse complement strand
TGTGACAGGATGCGCAAACATCTTGTCAAAATCGACCCTGGAGAGTAGAACAAGAGGAAGCCCCAGCTCAGACCTAAGTCCACGCCAGGGCCCACTTTACGCCGATCCAGCGATTACAAGATGTTTCCTGCAGAAAGTGGGCGCTGAGGGATTCGAACCCCCGACCCCCTGTGTGTAAGACAGGTGCTCTGGACCAGCTGAGCTAAGCGCCCTTCTCCCTCTCCCTGCCCTGCCAGATGATCCCCAGCGGGATCAGCACCACGTACCCCAGCACCAGCAGCGCCGGCGCCAGGTCCACCGAGCCGCCGTCCAGCAGCACGTAGCCGAGCACGATGCTCACCAGCCCCGCAGCCAGCAGGACCCAGTTGGACGTCGAGAAGCGGACCGTCCCCTCCCCCTGGGAGCGGGAGCCGGCCGCCGAAGTGGTCGCCGCCGGGCGGCGCGGGCTGGGTGCGGGCGTGGGTCTGGGCATAGGAAATGGAAGCTATTCCAGGGGATACTGGACGTCAACCCCGTCCGGCCGCGGCGGCGGGAGCATCCGTTCCTCCGCGCGCATCTCGGCCAGCTTGGCGCGATCCCGGCGCCGGCGCAGCGCGAAGAGCGCCACCAGCAGCCCCGCGCCGAACACCCAGAACACCCCCGTCTGGGTGGCGAGGAGCAGCCAGCCGTAGCGGCGCCGCACCCCGCGAGCCCACTCGTCCTCGAACTGCCCCATCGTCAGGCCGTGGGCCGCGCGCATCGCCCTGTCCAGGCTCCCCTCGCGCTTCCAGGCGCGGACGAGCACCTCGAACCCCTCCGGCCCGGCCCGCTCCGCCAGGTGCCGCACCGCGGTGGCCGAGAGCAGGTAGGCCAGCCGCGCGTCCCCCTCCCCCGCCGGCCAGCCCAGCTCCAGCGAGTCCAGCGGCGGCGCCCGTCCCATCAGGAAGGCCAGGCGGAGCTGCCACCCCGCCGAGGCGTCCCACCCTCCCGAGGCCCACTGCGCGTACCCCTCCTGGAACCAGCGGGGCACACCCGGCGGCAGCTCCTCGTGCACCACCAGGTGCAGCAGCTCGTGGCGGAGCGTGGGGCCCAGGTTGCGCGGGTCGTTCCCCGGCGTGGCGTAGAGGGGGAGGACGATGAGCTGGTCCGCCGGGAAGGCGACCCCCGCGCCCCACTCGGGGATGCGCCCGCCCGTCACCGAGTCCCAGACCGCGCGTGACGGGGCGAGCACGATGGTCGCGGGGACCGGGCGGCGCGCGTCCGGGAAGCCGGGGAGCGGGAACGGCTCCAGCGCCGCACGCAGCACCTCCTCCGCGCGCCCGCGCCCGCCGGCGAAGTAGACCACGCGCACCGGGTCCGCGGCCAGCACCCGCGCCCCGCCCTCCCCCCCCGCCCCCGGCCGCTGACCGGAGCCCGGGACCGCCGCGAGCAGGAGCGCGACGAGCACCGCCGCGAGCGTCAGAACTCGACGGGCTGCCCCGCCTCCAGGCGCGCCAGGGCCCCGCCGCACTTCTCGCCCCAGGGGTTGAAGCGGTTCGTCTCCAGCCCGCGGCGCCATGCCTCCGCGGCCTGAGCGCGGTCCTCGTCCAGGTAGTGCGCGCGTCCCAGCTCCCAGTATGCCTCGATCAGGTTGGGGCCCAGCTCCAGCGCCTTGCGGAAGAAGGAGCGTGCGTCGCCGTACATCTCCCGCTCCAGGTACACCATCCCCATGTAGAGGTGCGCGTAGAGCTGCGCCTTGCGGTCCGCGTCCTGGCGGATGGCGCGGGAGAGGTGCTCGATCGCCTCCCCGAAGATCCCCTTCTTCAGGCAGATGTAGCCGAGGTTCACCCGGGCCAGGGCGTTGTTCGGCTCCTTCATCAGCACCTTGGAGTAGGTGTAGAGCGCCTCGTCGTACTGCTCCTGGAGCATCTGCGCCCACCCCAGCAGCGACTCCGCCCCCGGGTCGTTGGGAGCCAGCTCCAGCGCGCGGTTCAGCTCCTTCACCGCGCGGGCGTGGTCGCCCGCGGCGATGGCGCTCCAGCCGCGCTCCACGTAGGTGCTGCTCCCCAGGTGGTCGGAGCGAGGCGGGCCGGCCGGGGCCATGCCGCGCGGCGCCGCGGCGGCCACCCCCTTGTAGCGCTCCACCAGCGCGCGGATCTCCTCCTTGAAGGCGGCGAGCTGCTCGACGGCCCCCTCCGTCTCCCGGAAGAGCTCCATGATGTCGCGCTTGATCCGCTCGCGCTCCTCCGCCGCGGCCCCGGCGGCACCGTCCAGCGCGCAGCCGATCGCGTCGTAGCGGGAGCGGAGCGCTCCGAGATACTGCTCGCGGGTCATGCTTCGTCGGCCGTGGGCGCTTCGGGGGACGGCTCCGCGGCCCCGGGGACCAGCACCGCCTCCTCCAGCGCGATCCGCTCCTCGCTGGAGAGGATCCGCCCGATGTCGATGAGCACCACCAGGCGCCCCTCCGTGCGCACGATGCCGCGCACGAACTCGGCGGCCAGCCCGCGGATGTAGGCCGGCGGCTCCGACAGCGAGGTCTCGGGGACGCGCAGCACCTCGGTGACCGCGTCCACCACCAGCCCCAGCCGCTCGCCGGCGTGCTCCACCACCATGATGCGCGTCTCGTCGTTCACCGGCGCCTGCGACAGCTCGAAGCGGCGGCGCATGTCCACCACGGGGACCAGCGTGCCGCGCACGTCGATGACCCCTTCCACGAAGGCCGGGGCGCGTGGGACGGGGGTGGGCTCCGAGTAGCGCAGGATCTCGTGCACCGCGAACACGTCCAGCCCGAACTCCTCCGGGCCGAGGCGGAAGGTCACGAGCTGGACCTGCGGGACGGACGGACGGACCTTTCTCACGAAGGCTCCCGCGTGGACAGGTGGGTGAAGTTCTCCAGGACGGCCGCCAGGTCCAGCAGCGTCACGAGCGAGTCGCCCGCGCGCGCCACCCCCAGCACGTGCTCCTCCTGCTCGGTCCCACGCCGCGGCGCGGGCCGGACCGCTTCGGCGGGGAAGGCGGCCACCTCGCGCGCCTCGTCCACCGCCACCCCGATGCGGCGCTCCCCCGCGTCCAGCACAAGCACGTCGGGAGCGTCCGACTCCAGGCGCAGCCCCAGCCCGGGGGCCAGGTCCAGCACCGGGACCAGCGAGCCCCGCAGCCGCACCACGCCCAGCAGCGGGCGGGGGAGGTCGGGGAGGGGGTGCACCCGCTCGCCGGTGACCACCTCCTCCACCAGCCGCACGTCGCAGGCGTACAGCTCGCACCCCAGGAGGAAGACCACGCCGCGGAAGGCGGCCTCCTCCGCCCCGCCGGCGGCGGGGAGCCGCGGGTCGGGCGCGCTCACCGGGCCTCCGGGAGCGGGGCGCGGGAGAGCCCGCGCACCCCGTCCGCCACCGCCGCGGCGATCCGCTCCAGCGGGAGCACCGCCCGGGCGTGCTCCGCCGCCGCCTGCGGCATCCCCCAGATCACCGAGGTGCCGCGGTCCTGGGCGATCCCGCCGCCGCCCGCGCGGACGATGGCGGCCAGCCCCTCCGCCCCGTCGCGCCCCATCCCCGTCAGCACCACGCCGAGCGAGGCCGGGCCGAACGCCGCCGCGACGCTGCGGAAGAGCGGGTCCGCGGCGGGGCGCACCCCCCAGACGGCGGGCTCGCGGTCCAGGGCGATGCGGGCCGGGCCTCCTTCGCGCTCCACGCGCATGTGGTAGTCTCCCGGTGCGACGTAGACCCGGTTCGCGAGCACCGGCTCCCCGTCCTCCGCCTCCGACACGGGGAGGGCGCTCAGCCCGTGCAGCCGCTCCGCCAGCGAGCGGGTGAAGCTGGCCGGCATGTGCTGCACCACCAGCACCGCCGCGCCCAGGTCGGCCGGGAGCCGGGGGACCAGCTCCGCCAGGGCGCGCGGCCCCCCGGTGGAGGCGGCCACCGCGACCGCCGCCGCCGCGCCGGGGCCGCCGTCGCGGGACGCCGGGCGGGGACGCGGGGGCGACGCGCTGCGCCGCGGCGGCTGCATGCGGACGTTGGAGAGGTCGGCGGCGGCGGCGGCGCGCAGCGCGGCCAGCAGCCGGTCGGCCACCTTCTCCATGTCCAGGGAGATGGTCCCCGAGGGCTTGGCGACGAAGTCCACCGCGCCGTAGTCCAGGGCCCGCAGCGTGGCCTCGCCGCCCTCGGTGGTGTACGCGGAGAGCATCACCACCGGGCGCGGGGTCTCGCTCATGATGTACCCCAGCGCGGCCAGCCCGTCCAGCCCCGGCATCTCCACGTCCATGGTCACCAGGTCCGGCTCGTACTGGTGCACCTTGCGCAGGGCGTCCTCGCCGTCGCGGGCGGTGGCCACCACGCGGAACTCGTCGGTGCGCCCCACCACGTCGGCGATGACGCGGCGCATCAGGGCGCTGTCGTCCACCACCAGCACGGTGCGCGCGCCGGACCGCTCAGAGCGTGACATCGGCCCGGCCCACGGAGGATACCACCACCCGGCCGTCGCCCACGTGGAAGCGGACCGAGCGGCCGTAGTCGGCGCCCACCTCCTCCGCCACGATGGGGATCCCCAGCGCGCGCAGCGCCTGCCGCGAGGCGTTCAGGTTCCGCTCGCCCATGTTCAGCGTCCCCGGCGCCATCAGGCTGGCGAACATGGAGGCGCCGCCCACCAGGCGCGCCTTCAGCCGCTCGCGGCGCGCGCCGGCGCCCACCACCTCCTGCGCCAGGATGGGGATGGCGGTGGAGGCGAACTTGGAGAGGTTGGTGGAGTCGCGGGCGAGCTGCTTCTCCGGGAGGAGGACGTGCGCCATCCCCCCCACCCGTGACACCGGGTCGTGCAGGAGGATGGCGACGCAGGAGCCCAGCCCCAGCGTCACCAGGGTGTCCTCGGCCCCGCCCACGGCGTGGTGGGCGACCTTCACGAATATCTGGCGGGCGTTCATGCCGGCTTCTGGAAGATGCGTTCCCGGTTGTTCACGGCGCGGAAGAGCCCGCGCGTCGGGCCGATCAGGGTCTCCACCTTGCCGAGCACCAGGAACCCGCCGGGGAGGAGCGCGTCGTAGAACCCCTGAAAGAGGCGCTCCTGGATCTCGCGGTCGAAGTAGATGATGACGTTCCGGCAGAAGATCAGGCTCTGCTGCTCCAGCGGCGCCTCCGAGATCAGGTCGCGCCGCAGGAAGCTGACGTTGCGCTTGGCCTCCGGCCGCAGGCGGAAGGGCGGCCCGGGGGAGAACCACTTCTCGCGAACCTCGTCCGGGGTCTCCGTGAGCGACAGCTCCGGGAACTCCGCGCGCGCCGCCGCCTCCAGGCTGCGCCGGTCGATGTCCGTGCCGGTCACCAGGAAGCGGTGCAGGTCCGCGGTGCAGCCGTGGCGCTCCGCCCACTCGTGCAGGAGGATGGAAACGGTGTACGCCTCCTCGCCGCTGGCCGAGCCGGCGCTCCAAACCCGGTGCTGCGGGCGCTTCCACTCGAAGAGCCGCGGCAGCACCACGTCCTCCACCACCTTCCACGTCTCCGGGTTGCGGAAGAGCTTGGTGACGTTGATGGTGAGCGTGTCCAGCAGCAGGTCGTACTCCGCGGGGTCGCGGTCCAGCAGCTCCGCGTACTCGTCGAAGGAGTGCCGCCCCCGCGCACGCATGCGCACCGCGATGCGGCGGCGCAGGCACTTGTCCTTGTAGTACTGCGTGTTGAAGCCGCGCTCCCTCTGGATCTTGACCTTGAGGCGCTCCAGCTCCTCGTCGTTCCCCTCTAGCGAGAAGGGGAGCGAGGGCGGCCTCGGCTCGAAGGCGCTCATCGCAGCACCGTCTGCACCAGCTCCAGGTTTGTCCGCACCACCGCGTTGCCGGGGTTCAGGTCCAGCGCCCGGCGCCAGAGCCGCACCGCCTCCTCGCGGTGCATGCGCTTGTAGTGGATGTTCCCCAGCTTGAAGTAGGTGTCGTCGCCCAGGTCGGGGGCCAGCTCCAGCGCCGTGCCGAACGCCGCCTCGGCCTCGTCGTACGCCCCGCGGCGGTAGAGCACGTCGCCCAGCGACTTGTGCGCCTGGGGGAGCCGCCCGTCCTCCTCCGCCGCGCGGCGGTACAGCGCCTCGGCCTCCTGCCACTCCTGGCGCCGCTCGCGGACCGCGCCCAGGTGCAGCAGCAGGAGCGGGGCGTGCGGGTGCAGGGCGAGCCCCTCCTCCCCCAGCCGGAGCGCCTCGGCGTCGCGGCCCGCCGCCGCCTCGGCCAGCACCGCGAAGGCGAAGTACGCCGCGGGGGGCCGCCCCTCGCCCAGCGCCTCGCGGTACTCCGCGAAGGCACGCGACGCGGCGGGGGCGTCGCCGCCTTTGAGGAGGAGCACGGCGCGGGTGAGCAGCACCTGCGGCCGCTTCGGCGCCAGCCGCGCGGCCTCCTCGGCGGCGGCCAGCGCGTCGTCCGTCCGGCCGCCGCGCTCCAGCGCCAGCGCCAGGTTGTGGAAGGCGGCGGCGCGGGGGCCGCCCTTCTCGATGGTCTCCTTGAGCCAGCGCACCGCGGAGCGGTCGTCGCCGGTGCGCAGCCCGATGAGCGACAGGAAGAAGCGGGCGTCGGGGCTCGCCGGCTGCAGCTCGGTGACGCGGCGGAACTCGCGGGTCGCCTCCTCGTACATCCCCGTCTTGTAGAAGGCGACCCCCAGGTTGCGGTGCTCCTCGATGCGCGCCAGCGGCACCTCGCGCACCTCCACGTGGCGCTTCTGGCCCACCGGGTGCGCGAAGCCGGCCTGGATCAGCCCGAAGAGCGCCTTCCCCACGTCGAACTCCACCAGCCCCGACTCCTCCACCACCTCGTGCACGGTGCGCTTCCCGTCCACCAGGGGGATCACCTTGCGCTGCTCGTCGGTCAGCTCCACCCCGTCCAGCGTACGGGCGCGGTCCATCTCGAAGATCAGGTCCAGCGACGGGATCTTCTTCTCGACCAGGCTCCACTCGTCGATCCGGCGCGCCCCCTCCAGCAGGAGGTTCTCCGGGTTGATGGACTCCAGCATGGCGCCCTCGGGCGGGCGCTGCTCGGCCTCGAAGTAGAAGGAGCCCTGCGACCAGGTGAACAGGTAGTAGACCGCCTCCTCGATCTGGATGCGGATGTACTGCTCCAGCTGCGCGCGGGTGATGGCGCCGCGGCGGATCAGGATCTCGCCCAGGCGGGTCTCCGGGTCGCGCGCCTGCTCGTCCACCGCGGCGGCCAGCTCGGCGGCCGCCAGCAGCCCGTTCTTGACCAGCAGGTCGCCCAGCCGGTCGCGCCGGTTGACGATGGAGGCGTAGGTGATGCGCCCCCGGTCGAAGTAGATGTAGCCGAAGTTGGAGCGGTCGGTGACCGACAGGCACCCCGTCTTCTGCCCCATGGACAGGAGCTGCAGGACGTCGGGGAGGCTCGCCTCCTTGAGGGATCCCTTGATCGCCATCAGCCCAGCTCCTCCATCAGCCGGTCCTCCAGCGCGAGCGCGGACCAGGCCACCTTCTCGGGGTTGTAGAACCAGCGGTCCGTCCCCTCGGCGTGCGCCGGGGGAGCAGCGGCCGGTGGAGCGGACGGCGCTTCCGGCGCGGCCGCCTCGTCGGCGGGGGGCGCGGCCACGTCCACCACCAGCCCGCCCTCGAACCGGGAGCGGAGCCGCGCGTCCAGCGCCCCCAGCTCGCGCGGGGAGCGGTCGGCCGCCGCGACCACCTGCGCGTCCGAGCGGAGGAGCGCGTCCAGCAGGTAGAACGTCTCCTCCTGCACCCTCGCGTCCGCCGGCAGCTCCTCCACCGCGTCCAGCAGGAGCAGGTCGAGCCCGCGGTAGCGGCGGCGCCACGCCTCCGCGGCGCCGGCGCGGAGCGCGGGGGCCAGCTCCTCCGCCAGGCCGCCGGCGCGCAGGTAGGCCACCCTCGCGTCCGGCCGCGCGGCGAGCGCCGCCCGCCCGACGGCCGCCAGCAGCTCCGAGGCGCCGCCGGGGGCGTGCAGGAAGAGCGGGGAGTACCCGGCCGCCGGCCTCCCCAGCGCGCGCCGGGCGGAGCGCACCGCCAGCGACCCCTCGCCAAGCCGCGAGGCCAGC
>DATABU010000498.1:0-9560 GCA_036259415.1 Longimicrobiaceae bacterium | reverse complement strand
AGGTACTCGCCGTCGATCTTCTCCACGATCAGGTCGGGGACGATGTAGTTGTCCCCGCCGCTGGAGTACTTGAGCCCGGGCTTCGGGTCCAGCTTGGCCACCTCGTCCGCGGCGTCCTGCACGTCGCGCGGTGTGATGGAGAGCTCCTTGGAGATCTCCGACCAGCGGTGGTTGATGAGCTGCTCGAAGTACGAGTCCACGATGCGGTAGGCCAGGTTCTGACCCAGCCGCTCGCGGACCTCCTCGTCCTCGGGCTCGCCGCCGCCGTTGCGCTTGACGATCTCCTGCACGGCGCAGTCGCGCAGCTGCAGGAGGATGCACTCGCGCAGGTCGCGCGCGCCGATCCCGGCCGGGTCGAAGCCCTGGATGACGCGGAGCATCGTCTCCGCCTCCTCCAGCGTGTACGGGCGGATCTCGTGGGGGTCCTCCGCCCAGTCGTCCCCGCTCTCCTTGAGGAAGTCGTTGAGCGAGATGACCACCTCCTCCAGGGGGCACGCCATGTACCCCTCGTCGGTGACGTTCCCGATGATCTCCTCGCCCAGGAGGAGCTCGCGCGGGGAGAGCCGCAGCAGGGTCAGCTGGTCGTGGAGGTGGTCGCCCAGGTCGCGCTCGGCCACGGACACGGGCTCGTAGTACTCCCGGTCCTCGTACTCCTCGCGCCTCCCCCCGGCTTCGAAGCCGTTGAGGAGGATCTCCTCCCAGTCGATCTCGTCCTCGTCCTCCTTCTCCTTGTCCTTCTCCAGCTCCTGCTGCTCCTCGATCTCCGATTCCATCATCTCGAGGAACGGGTTGTTGAGGAGCTCCTGCTTCAGGTGCGCCTGGAGGTCGAGGAGCGGCATGTACAGGAGATCCATCGCCTGGTACAGGCGAGGGTTGATCTTCATCTCCTGCTTGAGCGCAGTTCCCTGGTAGAGGCCCGTCTTCATACGGCGTTATCCGTTTGCAGGATTGGAGTATCGCTCTCGCATGCGCGCGGTCAGCGTCGGACCCAGGTAGATCTCCGCGACCTCCTCGTTCCAGACCAGCTCCGACACCGTCCCGGACACCCGGACACGCCCGTCGTACATGATATAGGCGCGGTCCACGATGTCCAGCGTCTGCTCCACGTTGTGGTCCGAGATCAGGACCCCGATGCCACGGCGCTTCAGGTCCGCGACGATCTGCTGGATGTCGTGCACGGCGATGGGGTCCACCCCCGCGAACGGCTCGTCCAGCAGCATGAACTTCGGCCGCCCCACCAGCGCCCGCGTGATCTCCAGGCGCCGCCGCTCCCCGCCGGAGAGGGCGTACGCCTTGGTGGTGCGCAGGTGCTTGATGTGCAGCTCGTCCAGCAGCTCCTCCAGCCGGCGGCGCTGCTCGGCGCGGCGGAGGCCCATCATCTGGAGCACGGCGAGGATGTTCTCCTCCACCGTCAGCCTCCGGAAGATGGAGGGCTCCTGCGCGAGGTAGCCGATCCCCCGCCGCGCCCGCCGGTACATCGCCACCCGGGTGACGTCGTCCCGGCCCAGGTGCACCCGCCCCGAGTCCGGGGAGATGAGCCCCACCATCATGTAGAAGGTGGTGGTCTTCCCCGCCCCGTTGGGCCCCAGCAGCCCCACGATCTCGCCTTGGGTGACGTGGACGTCCACCTCGTTCACCACGCGGCGCTTGCGGTAGCTCTTCACCAGCCCCTGGGCGCGCAGCGTCAGCCCCGCGGGAGGCGGCGCGGTCGCGGCGGGCGCCTCCGCCTCCGGGTGCGCCGCGGGCGCGGCGGCGCCGTTCCCGTTCCCTCCGTCCAGGTACTCCCCGATGGTCCGGTCCATCCTCGCGATCAGCTCCGGCAGGCCGCCCTCCATCTCCACTTCCATCAGCTCGCCGTGCACCTGCGGGCTCAGGCGCACCTCCCGCCAGCGGCCCTCGGGGCCGGACTCCTCCTCGAACACGGCCGGCCGGGCGATGATGCCCTCCGCCGCCAGCGCCTCCAGCGCCGTGGCCGGCAGCGCGGAGCCCTCCTCGGGGCCGTAGAGGCGCCGGAGCTCGTCGGCCAGCGTCTCCCAGGGGAGCGCGCCGCGGCCGTCGGCCTCGCCCAGGAGGGCGCGGAGCACCATCAGCGCGCCCAGCTCGGAGCGGGGCGCCCGCTCCACGAACTGCTGCAACCGCGGCTCGGTCGTCAACGGCTCCTCCCGGGGCTCGCGGGAGGCGGTGGCGTCTGCGCGGGCGGGGTCTGCGGCGTGGCTTCCGGGCCGCCCTGCGCCGGGGCCGGCGCCGCCGTGCCGGGGGCCGCCGGGTCCAGGTACACGCCGCGCTGCAGCCCGCGGGCCTCCGCCACCTCCATGGCCCCGTCTTCCATCGTCAGCTCGATCTCGCGCGCCACCAGGTAGTTCATGGCGGGGACCTCCCCCACCCGGTCGTTCTCGTCCCGCACCCGATAGAAGGCGCGCGCCGAGCCGGTGGTCACCACCCGCTCCAGCTCCACCTCGTCCTCCGGCGCGAGCGAGTCGGCGCTCACGGGGCGCGGGGCCGCCGCGGAGTCCTTCCGGACGAAGTACCCGACGATGGTGTCGCCCAGCACCCAGTCGCGGTCGCGCGTCACCCCCGGCTCGCCGGGACGCTCCTGCTTCGCCAGGCGGGCGCGGGGGCCGGTGGGCGCAGGCGGACGCCCCGCCGTGTCCACCGTCTCCGCGTGCGCCCGGCCCACGGCGTACACCCGCTCCAGCACCTGGCCGGGGAGCACCGCCTCCACCGAGTCGGCTTCCAGCAGGAGGCCGGTCGCGGCCACCAGCGGGCGTGCCTGCGCCCCCTCGCCCGCCCCGGCGCCCGCCGGCCCGCGGGTCACCAGCCGCTGCAGCAGGTCGTCCTGGAAGAAGAGGTGGATCTCCGGGCCGTCCACCCGCAGCCGGTCGCTCACCAGCTCCGCGTCGCGGCGGGCGACCACGCGCTCCAGGCGGTTCTGCGGCAGGGTGGCGTCCACCGTCTCCCCGATCAGGTCGAAGCGCTCGCCGCGGATGCGCGCGTTGCCGCGGAGGTTCAGCGTCTGCGCGGCGCCGTCGTGCGTGGCCTCGGCGGCGGTCGCGTCCAGGTCGCTGCGGTGGATCACCACGTTGCCGGAGGCGGAGAAGAAGTTCTCGCCCACGCTGGTGATGCGGTCGCCGTCCACCTGGAGCGGCTCGCGGTTCTCCGCGCTGCCGCTGGGCACGATGGTCAGGTGCGGGCGCTGTCCCGCGTTCACCTGCGGCTGCGGTCTCCCCTGCATGGCGCGGAAGTACTCAAGCTCCGGGCCACGGAGCGTGGAGCCGCGCGTGACGTCGGTGAAGACCACGTTGCCGGTGGCGTACAGCCGCCCCATCGCGGACGAGTACGTGGCGTAGTTCGACGTCAGCGTACGGGTGGGGTCGCGGTAGTCCACGTTGCCGAAGAGCTGCACCTCGTTGGAGGCGCTGTAGACGGTGGCGCTGTCGGCGCGGAGCGTGGTCCCGCCGTCGCACTCCACCCGCAGCGGCCCGGCCACCGAGAGGACCACGTAGCCGCCGCCCATGTCCTGGCGGTTGACGAAGCGGTTCTCCACCAGCACGCACGACCCCGCCTGCGCCGCGGCCGCGGCGGGGAGGGCGCAGAGGAGCGCGAGCGGGAGGAGCAGGAGGCGCTTCATCAGAAGCGGACCTCGCCCTCGTCGCCCGAGGGCGCCGGGCCGCTGGCCCGGGCGCTCCGCACCGTCAGGTTCTGGAACTTGGTGTCCGACTCGAAGCTGGCGCCGCGCACCTCGCGCCCGTTCTCCTTCATCACGGTCGGCTTGTCGCTCCAGACGCGGTTGGCCTGCACGTCGTAGTTCAGCTCCTCGGAGGAGACCACGCGCGTCCCGTCGGCGCCCTGGAGGGTGAGCACGGCGTCTCCGGTGGCGGTCATCGCCCCGGTGCGCATGTCGTACCTCCCGGCCTTCGAGGTCAGCGTGCCGGCGACCGCGCCGGTGGCCTCGTTGAAGAAGTCCAGCTTCACGCCCCGGAGGTCCACCTGCGAGTCGCTGTCCCGGAAGTAGGCCGTGTCCCCGTGCAGGTTGGCCTTGCGCACGCCGCTGGTGGTCATGACGTGCTCCAGGCCGTACATCACCCCGTCCACGCTCATCGCCGCCAGGCGGTCCTGGCGGGTGGGGACCGTCGTCTCCCGCCGGCAGCCGGCCAGCAGGAGCGCGGGGACGAGCAGCAGGGAGAGCGCGAGCCGCGGCATCAGACGGCTCCCGCCCGCATGAGGTCGTGCAGGTGCACCATCCCCACCACGCGCCGGTCGTCCCCCACCACGGGGAGCGCCATGACGCCGTGGCGCTCCATGGTCCCCGCGGCTGCGGCGGCCAGCGCGTCCGGCTCGGTGGTCTTGGGGTCGGTGGTCATGGCTTCCGATACGACGATCGTAAAAAAGTGTTCCTCACGCTCCATCAGCCGCGTCAGGTCGCCGGAGGTGACGACGCCCCGCAGCCGGCGGTCCTCGTCCACCACGGCGACCGTCCCGCGCTTCTCCGCGAGGAGCACCGTGCACTCCCGCATGGTGGCCGTGGGCGGGAGGAGCGGGAGGTCGTCGGAGACCATCACGTCCCGCACCCGCAGCAGGAGCCGGCGCCCCAGCGCCCCGCCGGGGTGCAGCCGCGCGAAGTCGTCGCGCCCGAAGCCGCGCCGCAGCAGGAGCGCCACCGCGAGCGCGTCGCCCATGGCCAGGGCGGCGGTGGTGGAGCAGGTGGGGGCCAGGTCGTGCGGGCACGCCTCCTCCGCAACCGAGCAGTCCAGCACCCAGTCGGCGTGGCGCGCGAGCGACGAGTCCGGGCGCCCGGTCAGCGCCGCCACCCGCACCCCGCTCCGCCCCAGGTACTCCAGCAGCCCGCGCAGCTCCTCGGACTCGCCGCTCTTGGAGAGGAGCACCGCGACGTCGCCGGGCCCCACCACCCCCAGGTCGCCGTGCAGCGCCTCCACCGGGTGGAGGAAGACGGCCGGCGTCCCGGTGGAGGTGAGCGTCGCCGCGACCTTGCGCCCCACGATCCCCGACTTGCCGATCCCGGAGACGATCACCCGCCCGGGCGAGGCCAGGACCGCCTCCACGACGCTCCCGAACGCCTCGCCGATGCGCCCCTCCAGCGCGGCGACCGCCTCCGCCTCCATGCGTACGACGCGCCGGGCGCGCTCCAGCGTCTCCGCGAGGGTCAGCTCGCCCTCGGGCGCCAGGGCGCGCACGCCGGAGGCGGAGGCGCTCACAGCCCGGCCTCCCGGTCGCGCACGTACGACTCGACCCGCTCCGCCCACTCGCCGCGGGCGCCCAGCAGCGCCTCCGCGAACTCGCGCACCGCGCCGTGCCCGCCCCTGCGCTCGCCCTGCCAGACCGCGGAGGCGCGCGCCTCCGCGGTGGCGTTCCCCACCGCGGCGGGGAGCCCCACCCGGCGGAGGATGGCGAGGTCCGGCAGGTCGTCGCCCAGGAACGCCGTCTCCTCCCAGGACACCCCCAGCCGCTCGAGCAGCCCCTGCACGATGCGGAGCTTGGCCGCGCTCGGGTCCTGGTGGCACTCCACGATCCCCAGCTCCTCGGCGCGCAGCCGCACCGCGTGCGACTCGCGCCCGGTCACGATGGCGCAGGTGATCCCCGCCTCCTGGAGGAGGCGGATCCCCAGCCCGTCCTGGATCTCGAAGCGCTTCATCTCCACCCGCCCGCCGGAGTCGGTCGCGCCCAGGTAGATCCCCCCGTCGGTCATCACCCCGTCCACGTCGAGGACCACCAGCCGGATCCGCCGCGCCAGCCCCTCCGGGATCGTCCGCGGCGCGTCAGCCACGACCGCTCCCCGCGACGGCGGCCCGGATGGCGAGGACCTCCTCCAGCAGCGGCCGGAGGCGGTCCAGCGGGAGCATGTTGGTGGCGTCGGACGGCGCGCGGGCCGGGTCCGGGTGCGTCTCCAGGAAGAGCGCGTCCGCCCCTGCGGCCACGGCGGCCCGCACCAGGGCGGGGATGAAGCGCGGGTCGCCGCCGCTCACCCCGCCGCCCTCGCCGGGGCGCTGCACGGAGTGCGTCCCGTCGAAGACCGCGGGCGCGTCGCACGCCTCCCGCACCTGCGGGAAGGAGCGCATGTCCACGACCAGGTTGCCGTAGCCGAAGAAGGTCCCCCGCTCCGTGACCGCCACCCCCGCGGCGCCCGCGGAGCGCAGCTTGGCGACGGCGCCGCGCATCTCCTGCGGCGCCATCCACTGCCCCTTCTTCACGTTCACCGGGCGCCCCGTGGCCCCGGCCGCCAGCAGCAGGTCCGTCTGCCGGCAGAGGAAGGCGGGGACCTGGAGCACGTCCGCGACCTCCGCCACCGCGGCGCACTGCGCCGCCTCGTGCACGTCGGTGAGCACGGGGAGGCCCGTCTCGCGCCGCACCTGCGCCAGCCGCTCCAGCCCCTCGACCATCCCCGGTCCGCGCGGCGAGCCGGGCGAGGAGCGGTTGGCCTTGTCGAAAGACGCCTTGAACACCACCGGGAGCGCCAGATCGTCCGACAGCCGCGCCAGCGCCTCGCCCACCCGCAGGTTGAGCGCGGGGTCCTCCAGGACGCACGGCCCCGCGATCAGGAAGAAGGGCGCGCCGACGCGGAACAGCTCGGCGGGGGCCGCCGCGACGGCTCCCGCGCTGCGCCCGGCCACGCTCACCGGCCGGCCTCCGCCATGGCGCCGCGCTCCTCGCGGAACATGGGGGTGGCCTCCGCCTCGCGCCGCCGCAGCGCCGCCCCGACGAACGAGGCGAAGAGCGGGTGCGGGCGGTCCGGGCGCGACTTCAGCTCAGGGTGCGCTTGCGTGGCGACGAACCAGGGGTGCTCGGGGATCTCCACCATCTCCACCAGGTTCCCGTCCGGCGACACGCCGCTGACGAGCATCCCCCGCTCTGCGAGCACGTCGCGGTAGGCGTTGTTGACCTCGTAGCGGTGCCGGTGGCGCTCGCTGATCTCCTGCGAGCCGTAGATCTCCGCCGCGCGGGAGCCGGCCTTGAGGCGCGCGGTCATGGCGCCCAGCCGCTGCGTCCCGCCCATGTCGGTGACCTCGCGCTGCGAGTTCATCAGGCAGATGACCGGGTCGGAGGTCTCGCGGTCCCACTCGGTGGAGTGCGCCCCGGCGATGCCGCAGACGGAGCGGGAGAACTCGATGACCGCCGTCTGCAGCCCCAGGCAGATCCCGAAGAAGGGGAGCCCGCCATCGCGCGCCCAGCGGATGGCGGAGAGCATCCCCTCCACCCCGCGCACCCCGAACCCGCCGGGGATCAGCAGCCCGTGGTAGTCGGCCAGCTTCTCGGCGCTCTGGCCGTTCTCGAAGTCCTCCGACGACAGCCAGTCGATCTGGACCCCCACGTCGTTGGCGATCCCGCCGTGGATCAGCGCCTCCTGCACCGACTTGTACGAGTCCACCAGCGCCACGTACTTGCCGACCACGGCGATCCGCACGACGCCGTGCTTCGGCTCCTTGATGCGGTGGACGAGCGACTTCCACGCGGACAGGTCGGGGCGCCGGGTCTCCAGCCCCAGCTTCTGGCAGACCAGGTCGTCCAGGTGCTGGCGGGCGTACTCCAGCGGCACCTCGTAGATGGTGTCCACGTCCTTGGCCTCGATCACCGCGGCCACGTCCACGTTGCAGAAGAGGGCGATCTTGCGCCGCACCTCCGGCTCGATGGCCCGCTCGCTCCGGCAGAGCAGGACGTCCGGCTGGATCCCGATCTCCATCAGCTCGCGCACGGAGTGCTGCGTCGGCTTTGTCTTCACCTCGCCCGCCGCGGCGATGTAGGGAAGCAGGGTGAGGTGGACGAAGAGGGTGTGCTCCTTCCCCACCTCCTGCCGGTACTGGCGGATGGCCTCCAGGAAGGGGAGGCTCTCGATGTCGCCCACCGTGCCGCCGATCTCGGTGATGACCACGTCGTGGTTGGGCGCCAGGCGGCGGATGGCGCCCTTGATGGCGTCCGTGATGTGCGGGATCACCTGCACGGTGGCACCCAGGTACTCGCCCCGGCGCTCCCGGGTGATGACGTCCTGGTAGATGCGCCCCGTGGTGATGGAGTTGGACTGCGAGAGGTTCTCCCCCACGAAGCGCTCGTAGTGCCCCAGGTCCAGGTCCGTCTCGGCGCCGTCCTCGGTGACGAACACCTCCCCGTGCTGGAAGGGGGAGAGGGTCCCCGGGTCGACGTTGATGTACGGGTCGAACTTCTGGATGGTCACGCGCAGCCCGCGCTCCGCGAGCAGCCGACCGATCGAGGCCGCGGCGATCCCCTTCCCCAGGGAGGAGACGACGCCGCCGGTGACGAAGATGTACTTGGTCGGGACGCTGTTCGGATCGATCATTCGCTCGCTCTCGCGGCTCTCGGATTCACGTTACCGTCATGCCTGTCCGGCCAGGACCCGGCCGGCGCGCTCGGCGTCGGCGGGGGTGTCGATCCCTCCCTCGCCCGCGGCCGCGATCCCCACCCCGATCCGCATCCCCGCGGCCAGGGGCCGGAGCTGCTCCAGGCGCTCCGTGCGCTCCAGCTCGCCCTCGGGGAGCCGGACCCAGCGGAGGAGCGCCTCCCGCCGGTACGCGTAGATCCCCAGGTGGCGCAGGTAGAGCCCGCTCGCCAGCTCGCCGGGCCCGGGGTCGCCGTCCCGCCGGAACGGGATCGGGGCGCGGGAGAAGAGGAGTGCCCCTCCGTCCGCGCCCCGGACCACCTTGACCACCGAGGGCTCGCGCCATTCCTCCACCGTGGCGATGGGGACCGCCGCGGTCCCGATCTCCCACCCCCCGTCCCGCACGCACCGCACCGCCGCCTCCACCTGGTCGCGCCGCAGGAAGGGCTCGTCGCCCTGGACGTTGACCACGATGGGATACCCCGCGAAGGCGGGGCGTTCCGCCACCTCCGCCACCCGGTCGGTCCCGGAGGGGTGCTCCGCCGCCGTCAGCTCCGCCCTCCCGCCGAAGGCGCGCACCACGTCCGCGACCTCTCCGCTGTCGGTGGCGACCACCACCTCGTCCAGCAGGTCCATCGCCACGGCGCCGCGCCAGACCCACTCGATGAGCGGCCGTCCGGCGAGGGGGTGCAGGGGCTTTCGGGGGAGGCGGGAGGAGCCGATCCGGGCGGGGATGATCCCGAGGACGGGGAGGCTCATCGGTCCGTTACCGACGAGAGACGAGGCGGGCGCTAGCAATAATCACGCCATGCAAGATATCTCGTGGCGGGGGCTTTGTCAAAACTCGTACTGCGGGGGTCGGGCGTGACCCTCGCTGGCGCTCGGGTCGGGGCGTACTGCGGATGTGGGCGTGCCCCCGGCTGCGCCGGGGTCGGGCTGCGGCTCCGTAAGCGGGCACACTACGCCCGCTAACGGAGGCGAGCCCCGGGAAAATGCCCCCGGGTCTCGCCGCTTCGCGCTCGCATCCCTCACGCAAGCTGTGCGGCCGGGTCGCCATCCGTCACCTCTCCCGGAATTCGGAGAGGGTGGCGAGCCTTGAGTGAGCCGGGTGAGGGTACCCTCCGCACCCGCGGGCGCACTTCCCACCCTGCCTCCCCCGAGAGATGCCCCTCCCCCGGAACGGGGGAGGGTGGCGAGCATCCAGCGAGCCGGGTGG
>DATABU010000497.1:0-4693 GCA_036259415.1 Longimicrobiaceae bacterium | reverse complement strand
GGCGACCGCGAGCTGGCCGACCGGCTCGCGATCGAGGCTGCCGGACGGCACTTCCGAGTGGAGGTCGCCCCCGGGGTCCCGCAGGCCCGCCGCGCCGCCGAGCGCGAGGCGCACAAGCTCGCCGGCGCGGTGGGCTCCTTCGGCTTCGCCGAGGGGTCGCGGCTGGCCCGAGAGGCGGAGGAGCTGCTGGGCGCCGCCGCCCCGCCGGGCCCGGAGGAGGCGCCTCGCCTCGCCGCCCTCGCCGCGGCGCTGCGCGTCGACCTGGAGCGCCCGCTCCCCAGCACGCCGGAGCGCGGTTCCGCCGCCGACGACCGCCCCTTCCTGCTGGTGGTGGACGGCGACCGCGAGCTGGCCGACCGGCTCGCGATCGAGGCTGCCGGACGGCACTTCCGAGTGGAGGTCGCCCCCGGGGTCCCGCAGGCCCGCCGCGCCGTCAACCGGCAGCGGCCGGACGTGGTGCTGCTCGACCTGGCCGCGGACGAGGACCCGGGGGGCGGGCTGGCCTTCCTCTCCGAGCTCTCCGGGCGCGAGCCGCCCATCCCGGCGGTGGTCCTCGCCGCCCGCGCCGGCTTCGACGACCGCGTGGAGGCGGCCCGCCGGGGGGCCCGCGGCTTCCTCCCCAAGCCGGTCCCGCCCGCGCAGGCCATGGACGCGGTGCAGCAGGCCGTGCGAGAGCGCGCCCTGGCCGAGACCCGCCTGCTGGCGGTGGACGACGACCCGCAGGTGCTGGAGGCGGTCCGGGCGCTGCTGGAGCCGCGCGGGATCCGGGTGGCCACGCTGGCGGACCCGCTGAAGTTCTGGGACACGCTGGAGGAGACGGCGCCCGACCTGCTGGTGCTGGACCTGGACATGCCGCACCTGGGCGGGCTGGAGCTCTGCCGGGTGGTGCGCAACGACCCGCGCTGGAACGGGCTCCCGGTGCTCTTCCTGACCGGCCGGGCCGACGCCGCCACGGTGCAGCGCGTCTTCGCCGCCGGCGCGGACGACTTCGTCGCCAAGCCGTTCGTGGGGCCGGAGCTGGTCACCCGCATCACCAACCGGCTCGACCGGGTGCAGCTGCACCGCACGCTCGCCGAGACGGACCCGCTCACCGGCCTCGCCAACCGCCGCAAGTCGGAGGAGGTGATCCAGCACTTCCTCCGCCTGGCCGCGCGCCGCGAGCAGCCCTTCTCGCTGGCGGTGGTGGACCTGGACCACTTCAAGGCGGTCAACGACCGGGCCGGCCACGCCACGGGGGACGAGGTGCTGCGCCGCGTCGCCCGCATCCTGCTGCGCTCCTTCCGGGCCGAGGACGTGGTGGCGCGCTGGGGCGGGGAGGAGTTCGTGGTCGGGATGTTCGGGATGGAGAAGGGCGCGGGGGTGCAGCGGCTGGAGCAGGTGCTCGGCCGGGTGCGCGAGGAGCGATTCGGCGGGTGGGGCGGGGAGGAGCTGTCGGTGGGGTTCAGCGCGGGGATCGCCCAGTTCCCCGACGACGGGCGGGAGCTTCCCTCGCTCTATCGCGAGGCGGACGGGGCGCTCTACCGGGCCAAGGAGGAGGGGCGGGGACGCGTCGCGGCCGCCGGGAGCGCCGACCGGCCGGGCGACGCGCTCGCCGTGGACGTGCTCCTGGTGGACGAGGACGCGGCGCTCGCCGGGCTCCTCCTGCACGCCCTGGAGACCCGCGGCTACCGCACCCACTGGCTCCAGGACGGCGAGGCCGCGGTGCAGGCGCTCTCCGGGAGGGAGCCGGCGCTGCGGGCGCGGGTGGTCCTGCTGGACGCGGCGCTCCCCGCGCTGGACGGCGCCGGGGTGCTTCGCGCGCTCGCCGCGGCGCAGCTGCTGGCGCGCACGCGCGTGGTGGTGCTCGGCGCGCCGGACGGCGATGCGGCGGAGCAGGAGCTGCTCCGCCTGGGCGCCTTCGACCTCGTCGCGAAGCCCCCCAGCGTCCCCCTGCTGTTGCAGCGCGTTCGCCGGGCGCTGGGCTCCCGGCGGAGCTGAGCGCGCGGCACGAGCGGTCCCGGGCGGTGTGGCCGGTCGGCGGGCGTCCCCTGGATGCGGGGCGCCCGCCGGTGTACTTTGTAGCTGCCGCGCAATCCATGTCGGGAACCGTGCGCGACCGGTCTCCGCCTCCCCCAGTCCGCACGCGCCCGTGAAGCCGTTCCTGGTCTACCTCGGTCTGGTGGGCGCCCCCCTGCTCGGCCTGCTCGCGATCCTCCGCGCCGGGGAGCGGATCGTCCCGCCGCACCACGTCGGCGGCCGCTGGGAGGTCGCGGCCGACCTCGCCGCGGGGATCGCGCGGATCTGCCCCGGCCTGGAGTTCCCGCCGGAGGGCGCGGCGGTGGAGGTGTCGCAGTCCGGCGCCCGCGCCCGCCTGGTGCTGAACGACGGCGCGCGGACGGAGCTGGACGCCGGCCTGCGGGGAGCCGCGCTCGCCGGCGTGGCAGGGGAGCGGGGGCCGGTCCCCTGCGGCGGGCGCGGCCTGCGGCTGGCCGCGCGGCTCGACACGCTCGGCGGCGCGGAGCTGCTGGGAACGGTCTCCGTCCCCGGGTGCGGCGGCTGCCCGCCCGCGCCGTTCCGCGCGGTGCGCGTCCCGTCCGCCTCCGCCCGCTGACGCGCCGTGGACCTCCTCACGCTGCTGGTGCAGGTCGGCGTCGTCCTGGCGGTCGCGCGCCTGGTGGGGCTCGCCTTCCGGCGGATCCACCAGCCGCAGGTGGTGGGCGAGATGGTCGCCGGGATCATGCTCGGGCCCTCGCTGCTGGGGTGGGCCGCGCCGGGGCTCTCCGCCCGGCTCTTCCCCCCGGAGAGCCTCGCCTCGCTGGGCCTGCTCAGCCAGGTGGGGCTCCTGCTCTTCATGTTCCTGGTGGGGCTGGAGTTCGACACGAAGCTGCTGCGCGGCCGCGGGCACACCGCGGTGGTCACCAGCCACGTGAGCATCGTCGTCCCCTTCGTCCTCGGCGCGGCGCTCGCGCTCTTCCTCTACCCGCGGCTCTCCGACCGCAGCATCGGGTTCACCGGGTTCGCGCTCTTCATGGGCTCGGCGATGAGCGTCACCGCGTTCCCGGTGCTGGCCCGCATCCTCACCGAGCGCAACCTGCTGCGGACCCGTTTGGGCGCGGTCACCATCGCCTGCGCCGCGGTGGACGACGTGACGGCGTGGAGCATCCTGGCGGTGGTGGTCGCGGTGGTCCGCGCCGGCTCCGCCGAGGTGCCGCCGTGGGTGACGCTGGCGGGCTCGGCCGTCTACGTGGGGCTGATGCTGACGCTCGTGCGGCGCGCCCTGGGGGCGCTGGGCCGCTTCGCCCGGAGCCGCGGACGGGTCACGCAGGACCTGCTCGCCGTGGTGCTCCTCCTCCTGCTCGCCTCCGCCTGGACCACCGAGCGGCTGGGGATCCACGCCCTGTTCGGCGCCTTCCTGCTGGGCGCGGTGATGCCCCGGGAGCGCGCGCTGGTCCGCGGGCTGACGGAGAAGCTGGAGGACGCGACCGTGGTCTTCTTCCTCCCCCTCTTCTTCGCCTTCACGGGGCTGCGCACCCGCATCGGGCTGGTGGAGGGCGCGGAGATGTGGCTGTACTGCGGCCTGATCCTGCTGGTGGCGGTGGCGGGGAAGTTCGGCGGCTCGGCGCTCTCCGCGCGGGCGACGGGGCTCGGCTGGCGCGAGGCGGGCGCCCTGGGGGTGCTGATGAACACGCGCGGGCTGATGGAGCTGGTGATCCTCACCATCGGCCTGGAGCTGGGCGTCATCTCTCCCGCGCTCTTCGCGATGATGGTCGTCATGGCGCTCGCGACCACCTTCATGACCACGCCGCTGCTGGAGCTGATCTACCCGGCGCGGCTCATCCGCCGGGAGGCCGTGGGACAGCTCGACGCGCCCGGCGAGCACGTTACGCTGGTGGCGGTGTCGCTCCCCTCGGCCGGGCCCGGGCTGGTGCGCGCGGCGGCGGCGCTGGCCCCGCGCGGCGGCGGGCAGCGGTTGTACGCCCTCCACCTCGAGCGCGCCGCCGAGCAGCCGCTGGTGGCCCTCCCGGCCGCGTCCGCCCCCGCGTACGGCGAGGCGCTGCGGCCCGCCGTGGAGGCGGCGGAGTCCGCCGGCGTGGACCTGCACCCCATCGCCTTCGCCAGCGGCGATGCCGGCCGCGACATCCTGGAGGTGGCCGACGCCAGGGGCGCCGACCTGGTGCTGATGGGGTGGCACAAGCCCGTCTTCGGGCGGAGCATCCTGGGCGGCACCGTGCACCGGGTCATGTCCGAGGCCCGCGCGGAGGTGGCCGTGTACCTGGAGCGGCGCCCGGACCCGTGGCGGCGCGTGCTGGTGCTGTACCGCAGCGGGCTGCACGACCGCGCCGCCGCCGAAACGGGGCGGCGGATCGCGCGCGCCGGGCGGGCGGAGGTGGAGCTGCTGCAGGTGGTCGAGCCGGGCGGGACGGGGGACGGCGCGCCGGAGCCGGGGTGGGCGGCGGCGCTCGCTGCCGACGGGGTGCGCCTGCGCATGCTTGAGAGCGGGAGCCCGGAGGACGCGGCCGTGGAGGAGGCACGTCGCGGCTACGACCTGGTGGTGGTCGGCGCCTCCGGCACGTGGGGGATGGAGCCCTCCGCCTTCGGCGCGCGCGGCGAGCGCCTGGCACGCGAGACCGGGGCGTCGCTGCTCATCGTCCGGGGGTACGCGCCGGCGGAGGAGGCCCGGGGCGCGGCGGCCGGCCCCCGCCGCTCCCCGGGC
>DATABU010000496.1:0-5618 GCA_036259415.1 Longimicrobiaceae bacterium | reverse complement strand
TACGTGGGGGCCAACGCGGTGATGTTCGCGGGGCCCGGGGGCCACCGCGGCGAGTTCACGGCCTGGGACCCGGTGCGGCGCCGCGCGGCGTGGAAGATCCGCGAGCGCTTCCCCGTCTGGAGCGGCGCGCTGGCCACGGCGGGCGACGTGGTCTTCTACGGCACCATGGACCGCTGGTTCAAGGCGGTGCATGCGCGCACCGGGGAGGTGCTCTGGCAGTTCCGCACGGGCTCCGGGATCATCGGCCAGCCCATCACGTACCGCGGCCCGGACGGCAGGCAGTACGTCGCCATCTTCGACGGCGTCGGCGGCTGGTCCGGCGCCGTGGTCTCCGGCGACCTCTCCCCCGCCGACCCGACCGCCGCCCTGGGCTTCGTGGGCGCCATGGGCGACCTGCCGCGGCATACGCAGAAGGGCGGGACCCTCTACGTGTTCGGGCTGCCATGACGACGAGCCGCCTTCCGGGGACGATCCCCGCCCTCGCGCTGCTGCTCCTCCTCGCCCTCGCCGGGTGCGAGCGGGAGCGGCGCAGCTTCCGGGAGACCCCTCCCGGCGCCACCGCCTTCCCCGCCGTGCAGACCTCCGAGCTGCAGGCCGGGCCCCGCACCGTGGACCCCGCGGTGGGCGCCTACCAGGAGAACCGCTGGGCGGTCGGACAGGGGTACACCTTCTACGTGCAGTACAACTGCGCGGGGTGCCACGCCCCGGGCGGCGGCGGCGGGATGGGGCCGCCGCTCAACGACGACGAGTGGATCTACGGGAGCGACCCGGAGAACGTCTTCGCCACCATCGTGGAGGGGCGCCCCAACGGGATGCCCTCGTTCCGCGGCCGGATCGACGACGCGCAGCTCTGGCAGCTGGTGGCGTACGTGCGCTCCATGAGCGGGCTCACGCCGCGCGACACCTGGCCCGCCCGCGCCGACCACATGCAGGAGACGCGGCCGGAGCGCGAGCCGCGTCCGCAGTGGCAGCTGCCGTGAGCGCGCGCGCGCGGCGGGCCGCGGGGCTGGCGGCGGCGGTGCTCCTGGCCGGGTGCGGGACGAACCTGTCCGCGGTGGACCCGGCGGGGCCGCAGGCCGCGCGCATCGCCGGGCTCGCCGGGTTCCTGACCGTCGCCGGGTCCGCCGTGTTCCTGGTGGTCGTGGGGTTCCTGCTGTACGCCGTCTGGCGGGGGCACCGCCGCGCGGAGAGCGCCGGCGGGCCGGAGGTGGAGCGCCGCATGGCGCTCTGGGTGGGCGGGGGGCTGGCCGCGACGGTGGCGGTCCTGGCCGCCGTGCTGCTCCACAACCTGGCCACCGGCCGCGCGCTCGCCGCCTTCGCCGAGCCGGACGCGCTGGTGGTGCGGGTGACCGGGCAGCAGTGGTGGTGGGAGGTGGAGTACCAGGACCCCTCGCCGCACCGCCGGCTGCTCACCGCCAACGAGATCCACGTCCCCGTGGGGCGCCGGGTGCGGGTGGAGGTGGAGTCGAGCGACGTGATCCACTCCTTCTGGGTCCCGAACCTCCACGGCAAGCTGGACCTGATCCCCGGCTACTCCGGCGTGACCTACCTCCGCGCCGACCGGCCGGGGGTGTACCACGGGCGTTGCGCCGAGTACTGCGGGCTGCAGCACGCCCGCATGGACCTCCGGGTGGTGGCCGAGCCGCCGGAGCGCTTCGCCGCGTGGTACGAGGCGCAGCTCCGGGCCGCGCCGCCCCCCGCCGACTCGCTCCAGCAGAAGGGGCAGCAGGTGTTCCTGACCCGCAAGTGCGCCATGTGCCACACCATCCGCGGGACCCCGGCGCAGAGCCGGATCGGCCCCGACCTGACGCACCTCGCCAGCCGCGGGACGATCGCGTCGGGGACCCTGCCGAACACGCGCGGACACCTGGCCGGCTGGGTGGTGGACCCGCAGCGGATCAAGCCCGGGGCGCGGATGCCGCCCAACCAGCTCGCCTCCGACGAGCTGCACGCGCTGCTCGACTATCTCCAGAGCCTGAAGTGAACCGGAGGCGACCTTGGCGAGCACCGGTGCGGAGGTGAGGGAGGGGCTGCTCGACGCGGAGGCGCGGGCGGAGATGGAGCGCACCTGGCGGCCCAGGCCGGGGCTCTACGGCTGGCTCGCCTCCACAGACCACAAGTCGGTGGCGAAGCGCTACGTCGCCACGGCGTTCCTCTTCTTCATCCTGGGCGGGCTGGAGGCGCTGCTCATGCGCGTCCAGCTCGCCCGGCCTGAGAACGGGCTGCTGGACCCCGACCAGTACGCGCAGCTCTTCTCCATGCACGGGACCACGATGATGTTCCTGTTCGGGGTCCCCATCCAGCTGGCGGCGGCCATCTACCTGGTCCCGCTGATGGTGGGGACGCGGAACATCTCCTTCCCGCGTCTCAACGCCTTCGGCTACTGGACGTACCTGGTGGGCGGGCTGCTCCTGTACTCCGGCTTCGCCCTGAACACCGGCCCGGACGCCGGCTGGTTCAACTACGTCCCGCTGGCGGGGCCCGAGTACTCCCCGGGGAAGCGGATCGACGTCTGGGCGCAGACGGTCACCTTCACCGAGATCGCCGCGCTGGTGGCGGCCGTGGAGCTGATCGTCACCATCCTCAAGCAGCGGGCGCCGGGGATGTCGCTGAACCGGGTGCCGCTCTACGTCTGGTCGATCCTGGTCACCTCGTTCGTGGTCCTCTTCGCCATGCCGTCGGTGGCGCTCGCCAGCCTGATGCTGGCCTTCGACCGGCTGGTGGGGACCCACTACTTCAACCCGGCCGAGGGGGGCGACGCGCTGCTCTGGCAGCACCTGTTCTGGTTCTTCGGGCACCCCGAGGTCTACATCATGTTCCTGCCGGCCACGGGGTTCGTCTCCGAGATCATCCCCGTGTTCGCCCGCCGCCGCATCTTCGGCCACACCGCGCTGGTGCTGGCGCTGGTGGCCACGGGGTTCCTGAGCTTCGGGCTGTGGGTGCACCACATGTTCACCACGGGGCTCCCGCAGCTGGGGCAGAGCTTCTTCACCGCGGCCAGCGTGATGATCGCCATCCCCAACGGGGTGCAGGTGTTCTGCTGGATCGCCACCCTCTGGGCGGGGCGGCCGCGCTTCGACACGCCGCTCCTCTTCGTCCTGGGCTTCCTCGTCCTCTTCGTGATGGGCGGGATCACCGGGGTGATGGTGGCCTCGGTCCCCTTCGACCAGCAGGCGCACGACACGCACTTCGTGGTGGCGCACCTGCACTACGTGCAGATCGGCGCCTTCGTCTTCCCGCTCTTCGCGGCGATCTACTTCTGGTTCCCCAAGGTCACCGGGCGGATGCTCTCTGAGACGCTGGGGAAGTGGAACTTCTGGCTCTTCTTCGCGGGGGTGAACCTCACCTTCTTCCCCCTGCACTTCCTGGGGCTGATGGGGATGACGCGGCGCGTCTACACCTACCTCCCGGAGACGGGGTGGGGGCCGCTCAACCTGCTGGCCACGGTGGGGGCGTTCACCATCGCCGCCAGCGTGGCGGTGTTCCTGGCGAACGTGTACCGGAGCCTGCGGAGCGGCCGGGCGGCGGGGGACGACCCGTGGGGGGCGCACACGCTGGAGTGGGGCACCTCGTCCCCGCCGCCCTCCTACAACTTCCTGCACGTCCCCGTGGTGCAGGGGCTGTACGCCCTCTGGGAGCGGACGCCGGACCGCCCGGTGGTCACGGGGATGCAGACCCGCCGCCGCGAGGTGCTGCTGACCACCGTGCTGGACGCCACCCCCGACGCGCGCTACGAGCACCCCGGCCCCGGGCTGGCGCCGCTGTACACGGCGCTGGGGCTGGGGGTGACCTTCATCGGGGCGATCTTCACCCCCTGGGCCTTCGTGGCCGGCCCGGTGCTGATGTTCGGGGCGCTGCTGCACTGGTTCGCGACCGAGGAGGAGAAGGAGGGTCCGCCCACGCACGCCGAGGAGCCCGCATGAGCGCGCCGCGCACCACGGTGGACGTCTCGCGCCTGCCCACGGTGACCTTCGGCCACCGCAACCTGCTCTGGTGGGGAACGCTGGGCTTCATGGTGATCGAGGGGTTCACCCTGGTCCTCATGACGGCGAGCTACTTCTACCTGCGGCTGAACGAGTACGCCTGGCCGCCGGGGCGCACCCCGGACCCGGACCTGCTGCTCCCCACGGTCAACACGGTGCTCCTCCTGCTGGTGATCGTCCCCATGCACGCCGTGAAGAAGGCGGCCGAGCGCCACGACCGCCTGGCGGTGGGGCGGTGGCTGGCGGTCGCCACGGCCATGACGCTGGTGGTGACGGCGCTGCGCTGGTGGGACCTGCTGGCGCTGAACGCCCGCTGGGACGCGCACGCCTACGCGTCGGCGGCGTGGGGCGTGGTGGTGCTGCACGCCACGCTGCTGCTGGTGGACCTGTTCGAGTCGGGGACCTTGGCGGCGCTCTTCCTGTCCGGGAAGGCGAAGCAGAAGCACTACCCGGACGCCGCGGACGCGGCGGACTACCAGTACTTCCTGTCGCTGGCATGGGTCCCGCTCTACTTCGTCGTCTACTGGGGACCGCGCCTCCTCTAGCCGGGAGTGGACCATCATGGCCGAGACCGCGGAGCGGACGGAGCACTTCCGGGAGGGGCGCGGGATCGTGGCGCTCTGGTTCGCCGTGCTCGCGGGCCCGGCGGCCTGGATGCTGGGGCTGAACGTGCAGTACGCGCTGGTGCGGGTGGCGTGCGCCCGGCAGGAGGTGCTCCCGCTGCACGCCGTCACCCTGGCGACGCTGCTGCTGGCCTGCGCGGGCGGGTGGGTGGCGTGGCGGGAGTGGCGGCGCGCCGGCGGGGAGTGGCCGGGCGAGGGGGGCGGGACGCTCTCCCGCAGCCGCTTCATGACGGCGCTCGGGCTGCTGGCGAGCGGGCTCTTCGCGCTTGTCATCCTGGCGCAGTGGGTCGCGCTGCTCTTCCTGAACCCGTGCATGGGGGTGTGATGCCCCGCCGCGTCCGCGCCCCGTGCCTCCCCCCGCTCCTCGCGCCCCTCGCGCTGGCGCTCGCGCCGGCGCGGGCGTGGGCGCACCCGGGGCAGGCGCTGGAGCCGCACGACCTGGCCTCCGCCTGGACGTGGGACCCCTGGATCGTGCTGCCGCTCCTGGCGTCGGGGTGGCTGTACGCGCGGGGGGCGGAGCGGCTCTGGCGGCGGTCGGGCCCCGGACGCGGGGTGCGGCGGTGGGAGGCGGGGTGCTTCGCGGCGGGGTGGCTGGTGCTGGCCGCGGCCATGGTCTCGCCGCTGCACGCGCTGGGGGAGGCGCTCTTCGCCGGGCACATGGTGCAGCACGTGCTGCTCATGGCGGTGGCGGCCCCCCTGCTGGTGCTGGGACGCCCGGTGATCCCCTTCCTCTGGGGGGTGCCCATGGGGTGGCGCCGCGGGGTGGGCGGCTGGGCGCGAGGGGGGCGGGTGCGCGCGGCCTGGGGCGCGCTGACTGCGCTTTCCGCGGCGTGGCTGCTGCACGCGGCGGCCATCTGGCTCTGGCACCTGCCGTCACTGTACCAGGCCACGCTGGCGAGCGACGCCGTGCACACGCTGCAGCACCTCTCCTTCCTGGGGACGGCGCTCCTCTTCTGGTGGGTGCTCCTCCACGGGCGGGGGAGGCGCACCGGGTACGGCGCCGCCGTCCTCG
>DATABU010000495.1:0-5425 GCA_036259415.1 Longimicrobiaceae bacterium | reverse complement strand
GTCGGGCTGCGGCTCCGTAGGGCAGCAAACAACGCTGCCCAACGGAGGCGAGCCCCGACGGAACTACTGTCGGGTCTCGCCGCTTCGCGCTCGCATCCCTCACGCGGGCGCCCAGTCGGGGCGGGCGGGGCCCACCCCCGCAAGCCAGGGAGGGGCCTTTCTCGTCGTTGCAGTTGCCGCAGTATCCCCCAAAGCCGGTTCGGGGGGAGACTCGCCGGCTGTTTGGCGAGGCTCACCCCGGCGGAGGGAGACAGGCCGCGGTTTGGCCTGGCTCCCGCAGCCCGCGCAGGAGACGGACGGCGGTATCGTCCGGCTCCGGAGCGGCCCGCCAACCCCGGCCGAAGCGCAGGAAATCTCCCACCCCGGGGTAGGGAAAAACCCTACCGCTCCAGACCTTTCTCCATGCGTGGCGCGGGCTTATATTGCTCCGCGTGCCGACCAACCCCCGCGCGGAGAGACCCGCCTTGAAGAGACAGCACCGGTTCGCCGCCGCCGCGCTCGTGCTGGTGGGGATCGTGGGATACCTGTTCATCACCGGGATGCGGGACTCCATGGTCTACTACTACACCCCGGACGAGCTGCTCGCCAGGACCGCCGCCGACGCCTCCGTGCACGAGGTGGGCGTGAAGGTGGGCGGCCGCGTGGTCCCGGGCACGGTCAGCTTCGACCAGCGCACGCTGGACCTGCGCTTCGAGGTGGTGGACGTCGCCAGCGGGAAGGCGCGCTTCCCCGTGCAGTACACCGGCCCGCTCCCCGACACCTTCGAGGAGGGGCGCGACGTGGTGGTGGAGGGCCGCTACACGCAGGCAGGCGTCTTCGAGGCCACCACGGTTCTCACCAAGTGCGGCTCCCGCTACGAGGCGGTGGAGGAGGACTTCAGGACGTGACGCAGATCGGCGAGGTCGCGCTCTGGGTCGCCCTCCTCCTGGCGCTCTGGGGGACGGCGGCCGCTTTCGTTGGCGGCAGGATCGGACGGGGCGACCTCGTCCTCTCCGCCGAGCGCTCCGTGTACGGGGTGCTCGGGCTGCTCGTGGTCGCCTCGCTGGCGATCATCGCCGCGTTCCTGGGGAACGAGTACCGCTACCAGTACGTGGCGGGGTACTCCAACCGGGAGCTCTCGCTCTTCTACAAGGTCACCGGCCTGTGGGCGGGGCAGACCGGCTCGCTGGTGTTCTGGGCCCTGCTCCTCGCCCTGTTCGCGTCGCTCGCCGTGTTCCAGAACCGGCGCCGGAACCGCGAGTTCATGCCGTACGTCGCCGGAACGCTCCAGGCGATCCTGGCGTTCTTCCTGGTGGTGATCCTCGCGGCGTCCAACCCGTTCGAGCTGATGAGCTTCACCCCCGCCGACGGGCGCGGGCTGAACCCGCAGCTGCAGAACTACTGGATGACCATCCACCCCCCGACGCTGTACCTGGGGTTCACCGCCTTCACCATCCCCTTCGCCTTCGCCGTATCGGCCCTGCTGACCGGGCGGCTGGACACCCGCTGGATCACGACCACCCGGCGCTGGACGCTGCTCGCGTGGTTCTTCCTGACCAACGGGATCATCTTCGGGATGATGTGGGCGTACGAGGAGCTCGGCTGGGGCGGGTGGTGGTTCTGGGACCCGGTGGAGAACGCCTCGCTCCTCCCCTGGCTCACCGGGACGGCGTACCTGCACTCGGTGATGATCCAGGAGAAGCGGGGGATGCTGAAGGTCTGGAACGTCCTGCTGATCATGGCGACCTTCCTGCTCAGCATCCTGGCGACCTTCCTGACGCGCTCCGGGCTGATCGAGTCGGTGCACTCGTTCGCTCAGAACCTCACCATCGCCTGGATCTTCCTGGGCTTCCTGGGGACGCTGGTCGCGGTGAGCGCGGCCCTGGTGTGGTGGCGCCGCGACCGGCTCTCCTCCGAGGGGCGGCTGGAGTCGTTCCTGTCGCGCGAGGCGGCGTTCCTCACCAACAACCTGGTGTTCGTGGCGGCGATGTTCGCCGTGCTCTGGGGGACGCTCTTCCCGCTGATCTCCGAGGGCTTCACCGGGCAGAAGATCGCCACGGGGCCGCCCTTCTTCGACCGGGTCAACATCCCGCTGGGGCTCCTGCTCCTGGGGCTGATGGGCGTGGGCCCGGTGATCGCCTGGCGCAAGGCCACCCCCCGCAACCTGAAGCGCAACTTCGCAGTGCCGCTGGCCTGCGCCGCCGTGGTGGCGCTCGGGATGCTCGCGGGCGGGGTGCGTCACACGTACGCCGTCCTCACCTTCGCGCTGGGCGCCTTCACCCTGGCGACGGTGGTGATCGAGTTCTGGAAGGGGACGCGCGCCCGCGCCCGCATCGAGGACGAGGGGGCGCTGCCCGCGCTGGCGCACCTGGTGGGGCGCAACCGCCGGCGCTACGGCGGCTACGTCGTGCACGTGGGGCTGGTGATCGGCTTCATGGGCATCGCCGGCAAGGCGTTCTACGTGGAGAAGACGGTGGCGCTCACCCCGGGCGAGAGCGTGGAGATCGCCTCCCCCTTCGGGCACACCTACCGGCTCACCTACCAGGACGTGTCCTGGTACACGGCCACCAACATGACCAAGCTGATCGCCTCGGTGGCGGTCGAGAAGGACGGGGAGCGCGCCGGGGTGATGACCGCCGAGAAGCGCTCGTACCGGCAGCGCGAGGAAGTCACCTCCGAGGTGGGGATCCGCCGCGCCTGGAACGAGGACCTGTACCTGATCCTCGCCGGGATCGACGACGCCGACGGCATCATCCGGGGGACCAACCCTCGCCCCGTGGTCACCCTCCGGGTGATGGTGAACACGCTGGTGCCGTGGATCTGGTTCGGCGGCGCGGTCATGGCGGTGGGGACGCTGATCGCGCTCTGGCCCGGCCGGGGCGAGGAGCCGCGCCGCCCCGGCGCGGTCGTGGGACGCGCCGCCGCCGCGCGCCCGCGCGAGCCGAGCCCCGAGCTGGTGGAGGCATGATGCGCCTCCCGGTCCTCGCGGCCCTCGCCGCCCTGCTGCTCGCGCCGCCACTCCCGGCGCAGGACGCGCCCGCGGAGGACGCCGCGACCGAAGCGACCGCGCGCGCCGCCATGGCGCAGCTCCGCTCGCCGGTGACGCCGTTCCACACGCTGGACATGTGCCCGGACCTGGCGGCGGCCGCGCTCCGCGACACCTTGCGGATGGAGGCGGCCCGCGGCGCGTCGGTGGACGAGATCGTGGCGGGGACCATCGCCCGGCGCGGCGAGGAGCTGCGCATCGTGCCGAAGCGCTCCGGGGTGGGGCTCTGGGCGTGGATCGCGCCGCCCGCCGTGCTCCTCGGCGGGCTGCTGGTGGTGGGCGCGTGGCTGCGCCGCTCGCGCGCCGCCGCCGCCGTCGAGCCCGAGCCGGAGGCGCTGAGCGGCGACGACCGGGAGCGGCTCGCCGCCGCCCTGGCCGAGTGGGAGCACGAGCCCGGGGAGGCGCGGTGACGCTGCTCGCCCTCTCCGTCCTCCTGGCGCTGCTCGCCACGCTCCTGGTGGTGCACCCGATCTGGGGCCGGCGCGCCGCCCTCCTGGCCGACGTCGCGGCCGGCGAGGTGCTGGACGCGGAGGCGCGCCGCCGCGTGGCGCTGGCCGCCCTCAAGGAGCTGGAGTACGACTTCGCCGCCGGCAAGCTGGACGACGCCGACTACCGCAGCCAGCGGGAGCGCCTCTCCGCCGAGGCGGTGCGCGCCATCCGCGCCGCCGACCGCCTGCGCGGCATCGAGGTGAGCCCCGCGACGCTCGCCGACGGGCCGGCGGCGCACGGGTGCGGCTTCGTGAACCCGGCGCGGAGCCGCTTCTGCGCGGGGTGCGGGGCGCGGCTGTCTTGAGCGGCGCGGCCGCGGGCGCGCCCACCGTGGAGGCGCGCGGCGTGGAGAAGTGGTACGGCCCCCTCCCCGCGGTGCGTCGGGCGGACTTCGCGCTCGGCGCCGGGGAGTTCCTGGCGCTCTTCGGACCCAACGGGGCGGGGAAGACCACCCTGCTGAAGATGCTGGCCGGGCTGGTGCGCCCCACCCGCGGCGAGGTGCGCGTCGCCGGCGAGGCGGTCGCGGGGGGAGACGGCGCCTGGCGCCGCGGCATCGGCGTGCTGTCGCACCAGACCTTCCTCTACGCGGGGCTCAGCGCCGCCGAGAACCTGGAGTTCTACGGCCGGCTCTACGGGCTGGACCGGCTCCGCGAGCGGGTGGGAGAGGCGCTGGAGGGGGTGGGGCTGTGGGAGCGCCGCGGCGACCGGGTGCGCGGCTTCTCGCGGGGGATGCAGCAGCGGCTGGCCCTGGCGCGCACCCTCCTGCACGACCCGCGGCTGGTGCTCCTGGACGAGCCGTACACCGGCCTGGACCCGCACGCCGCCGCCATGCTGAACGGGGTGCTGGAGCGCCTCCGCGACGGCGAGCGCACCGTGGTTCTGGTGACGCACAACCTGTCGCAGGGGCTGGAGCTGGCGACCCGCGTCGTCGTCCAGGCGGGCGGCCGCTGGATATCGGACGAGCCCCGCGCCGCGGTGGACGCGGCCCGCTGGGAGCGGGTGTACACCGATCGCGTGGCGGGCGCGGCGTAGGTGGGCCGCTACCTGGCGACGGTCCTGGCGGTCGCGCGCAAGGACCTGGTGCTGGAGCTGCGCTCGCGCGAGCGCCTGGTGGTCACCGGGACCTTCGCCGTCCTGGTGGCCGTCGTCTTCAGCTTCTCGCTGGACCCCACCGTGCGCGCGCGGAGCTTCGCCGGGGCGATGATCTGGGTCACCGTGATCTTCGCGGGGATCCTTGGGCTGGGGCGCTCGTTCGGGCTGGAGCGCGAGCAGGAGGCGCTCTCCGGGATGCTGCTGGCGCCGGTGGACCGGGGCGCGCTCTTCCTGGGGAAGTTCCTGGCCAACCTGGCGATCCTGCTGGCGGTGGAGGCGGTGATCTTCCCGGTGTACACCCTGTTCTTCGGGCTGTCGTTCGCCGGGTCGCTGGGGGGCGTGGCGCTGATCGTGTTCCTGGCCTCGGTGGGGTTCATGCTGCTGGGGACGCTCTTCGCGGCGGTCTCGGCGCACACCCGGCTGGGGGAGACGGTGCTGCCGGTGCTCCTTCTCCCGCTCCTGATCCCGGTGGTGATCTTCGCCGTCTCGGGGACGCAGCGGCTGCTCGTGGGGCGGCCGTTCGAGGAGGTGGAGGGGAACCTCCGGATGCTCCTGGCCTTCGACCTGATCTACCTGTTCGTATGCACAGTGGTCTTCGGCTCGGTCGTGGAAGAGTGAACGGCGACGGCTCGGATCGGGCGTGCCCCTCGCTGGCGCTCGGGTCGGGCTGCGGCTCCGTAGGCCGGCAAACAACGCCGGCCAACGGAGTCGAGCCCCGCCAAACTGCCGGCGGGTCTCGCCCCTTCGGGCTCGCATCCCTCACGCGGGCGCCCAGCCGGGAGCAGGATGTTCTCCCCTCTCCCGCCTGCGGGCGAGGGG
>DATABU010000494.1:0-4152 GCA_036259415.1 Longimicrobiaceae bacterium | reverse complement strand
CGCTCGGGGTGCGCCTGACCAAGCGCGGCGTCTACGACCTGAACCCCGCCGGGCGCGATCCCGGCCCCGCGGACCTCCGCCGCGCCCGCCGCGTCGTCGGCGCGGCCGGCGCGCTCGCAGCCCTCGCACTCTCCGCATGATCCGCCCCCGTCCCGAGGTCGCCGCCACGCCTCCCGCCCCGCACGGCGGGCCGCCTGGGAGCGCCGGCCCGCGCTCGCCCGTGCGCATGGACTTCAGCGTCTCGCTGAACGCCTTCGGGCCGGCGCCCATCGTGCTGGAGGCGATCCGCGCCGCGCGCCCGGACGTGTACCCGGACCCGGACTCCATCGCCCCGCGCCGCGCCGCCTCGCGCCGCTGGGGCGTCCCCCCGGAGGAGATCGCCTTCGGCGCCGGGGCGGCCGACCTCGTGCACGCGCTCTGCTTCGCCTTCGTGCGCCCTGGCGACACCGCGCTGATCCCCCGCCCCACCTTCGGCGAGTACGCGCGCGCGGTGGCGCTCTGCGGCGGGCGCGTGCTCCAGGGGATCGCGCCGGGGCCCGCGTACGCGCTGGACACGGAGGAGATCGCGGCGGCCGTGGTGCAGCACCGCCCGCGCCTGGTCTTCCTCTGCGCCCCCAACAACCCCACCGGCCAGCCCTTCCCGCGCGAGGAGCTGCGCCGGGTGGCGGACGCCTGCGCGGCGGCGGGAACGCTGCTGGTGCTGGACCAGTCGTACGACGCCTTCCTCCGCGAGCCGCTGGGCACGCCCGCGCTCCCCGGCCACCCCGCGGTGCTGCACCTGCGCTCGGTCACCAAGGAGCACGCGCTGGCCGGGGTGCGCGCGGGGTTCGCGACCGGGCCGGAGCCGGTCGTCGCGGCCGTCGAGCGGGGGCGTCCTCCCTGGGCCGTCTCCACGGTGGCGCAGGCCGCCGCGGTGGCGGCCTTCTCCGACGCGGGGATGGCGCACGTCGCGGAGACGCTGCCGCGGCTGCGCTTCGAGCGCGAGCTGCTGGAGGCCGCCTTCGCCCGCCTCCGCCTCCCCACGGTGCGCACGGCGACGCACTTCCTGATCGCCGCGGTGGGGGACGCCGCCGCGCTCACGGAGCGGCTGCGGGAGGAGCACGCCATCCGGGTGCGCGACTGCGCCTCGTTCGGGCTCCCCGGTCACGTGCGCGTCGCCGCGCGCACCCCGCCCGAGAACAACGCGCTGGTCACGGCGCTGGAGGCCGCGTGCTCCGGCTGACGGTGGTGCGCCACGGCACCACGGGGTGGAACGAGGCGGGCCGCTACCAGGGTTGGGGCGACCCGCCGCTCTCGGAGCGGGGCCGCGCCGAGGCGGAGCGGCTGCGCGCCCGGCTGGCGGGCGAGGCGTGGGACCGGGTGGTCGCGAGCGACCTGCTGCGCGCCCGCGAGACCGCCGCGATCGCCGTCCCCGGCGTGGAGGCCGCGACGGACCGCCGCCTGCGCGAGCTGCACTTCGGCGCGTGGGAGGGGCTCACCTGGGACGAGTGCACCGCCCGCGACGGCGACCTCCCCCGCCGCTGGGCCGAGGACCCGTCCGCCCACGCCCCGCCGGAGGGCGAGAGCGCCGCCGCGCTGGGGGAGCGCGTGGCCGCGGCGCTGGACGACCTCCCCGCCGCCGGGAGCGTGCTGGTGGTGACGCACGCGGGGGTGATCCACGCCCTGCTCGCCCGCTGGCTGGGCGTCACGCTGCGAGAGACGCTCCCGCTGCGGATCGCCGCCTGCGGGATCACCCGCGCCGAGCTGTTCCGCGGGGGGGTGCGGGTGACCTGCGTCAACGACACCGCGCACATGGAGGAGGGTGTGTCATGGAGCCGGTGACCGTCCTGCTGGACGACCGCCGCGCCGCCCTGGCGCAGCGTGCGGAGACGGCGACCCAGGCCGGCGCCGCTCTCTCCCTGGTCTCCGCCGCGCTGGCGGGGCTCCCCGCGCCCGACCCCGAGGGCGCCGCGCTCGCCGCGGTGGAGCTGCTGGCCGCCGCGCTCCTGGTCGCCGCCATCGTGAGGGAGCTGCTCCGCCGGCCGGGCGCGGCGGAGGAGGCCGGCATCGGCTGGGTGAGCGTGTTCGCCGCCGCGGCGCTCTTCGCGGAGGCGTACCACGGCGTCTACACGGGCGGCCGGCTCTCGCGGCCGACGCTGGCGATGGCCGCGGTCACCCTGGCGGTGGGGCTGGCCAACCCCTGGATCGCCCGCCGCCGCGCAGAGATGTCCTTCGTCCGGGTGGACGACCGCGGCATGGAGTACCGGGCGTCGCGTCTCCGCGGCTTCCGCCTGGCGTGGGCGGAGCTGGCCTCGGTGGAGTGCGACGCCTCCAGAATCACCCTCCGGACCACGGCCGGCGCCACGCGCCGCGTCCGCCTGGGCCGCTACCGCAACGGCGGGGAGGCCGCCGCCCTGCTCCTGGAGCGCGCCGCCCTGCGCGGCATCCCCGGCGCACCGCCGGCGGAGGATCCGGGGCGCGTTGACCGCGCGGCGGGATGAGCGACGGCCGCGTCCCCCGGCCGGAGGGCGAGTTCGCGCCCGCGGCGAAGCAGGCGGTGTACGACGCCATCGCCCTGCGGCGCGACGTGCGCGCCTTCCGCCCCGACCCCGTCCCCGACGAGACGCTGGTCCGCATCCTGGGCGCCGCCCACCGGGCGGGCTCGGTGGGCTTCATGCAGCCGTGGGACTTCGTGGTGGTCCGCTCGCCGGAGCGGAAGGCCGGGGTCTACGAGCTCTTCCGCCGCGCCAACGAGCGCGCCGCCACCCGCTGGGAGGGCGACCGCCGCGCCCGCTACGCCGCGCTGAAGCTCCAGGGGATCCTGGACGCGCCGCTCTGCGTCTGCGTCACCTGCGACACGCGCCGCGGCGGGCCGCACGTGCTGGGGCGCGACACCATCCGCGAGACCGACGTCTACAGCACCTGCCTCGCCGTTCAGAACCTCTGGCTGGCGGCGCGGGCCGAGGGCGTCGGCGTGGGGTGGGTGAGCATCGTGGACAACGCGGAGCTGTCGGCCGCGCTCCGCCTCCCCGCCGGGGTGATCCCCGTGGCCTTCCTCTGCGTCGGCTACCCGGTGGAGTTCCCGGAGACGCCCATGCTGGAGGCCACCGGCTGGCGCGGACGCCTCCCGCTGGCGGAGCTGGTGCGCTTCGACGACTGGGAGGGCGACGGCGCGGGCGACCCCCTCCAGGCGCTGCTCGGCGGCGCGCGGCGGGGGCCCGAGCCGGCGGATGGGGCGACAGCGGACCCGCCGCGGACCGTGGAGGAGCTCGTCGGCCGCGTCCCCGAAGTGGACCCGGCGGGCGAGCGCGCCGCCTGCGTCCGGGAGCGGCTGGACGCGCTGACCAAGCCGCGCGGCAGCCTGGGGCGGCTGGAGGAGCTGGCGGTCCACCTCGCCCGGGTGCAGGGCACCGACCACCCCGTGGCGGAGCGGAAGCGCGTGCTGGTCTTCGCGGGCGACCACGGCGTCTGCGCCGAGGGGGTGAGCGCCTACCGCCCCGAGGTCACCGCCCGGCTCTGCTACAACTTCGTCGCGGGGGGCGGGGCCATCAACGCGCTGGCCCGCCGCGCGGGCGCCCAGGTCGTCGTGGTGGACGTGGGCGTGGACCACGACTTCGGGCGGGCGACGGGGATCGTCCACGCAAAGGTGCGCCGCGGCACCCGCAACCTGGCCGCGGAGCCCGCGCTGACCCGCGCCGAGGCCGAGCGCGCCCTGCTCGCCGGGGCCGCCGCGGTGCTGGAGGCGCCCCCCTGCGACGTGCTCGCCCTGGGCGAGGTGGGGATCGGCAACACCACCTCGGCCGCGGCGCTGCTGGCGCTGCTCCTGGGCGCCCGCGCGCAGGAGGTCGTCGGCGCGGGGACCGGCGTCGGGAGCGGGACGCTGCGCCGCAAGGCCGCCGCGGTGGAGCGGATGCTGGCGCGCTGCGCCGGGCGCGACCTGGACCCGCTGGACGCGCTGGCGGAGGCCGGCGGCTGCGAGACCGCGGCGCTCGCCGGTGCCGTGCTCGCGGCCGCCTCGCTCCGCGTCCCCGTGCTGCTGGACGGCTTCATCACCGGCGTCGCCGCGCTCGCGGCGGTGCGCCTGGCCCCCGCGGCCCGGGACGCGCTGGTGGC
Source organism: Longimicrobiaceae bacterium (assembly GCA_036259415.1). Lineage (GTDB taxonomy): Bacteria > Gemmatimonadota > Gemmatimonadetes > Longimicrobiales > Longimicrobiaceae > JAFAYN01. The sequence continues at coordinate 60 of DATABU010000494.1, read as the reverse complement.
CTCGCACCGCTCGGCGGAGCGGGGGCACTCGCTGGCGCTGGAGTCGCTCGGGCTGCGGCC
>DATABU010000493.1:0-1806 GCA_036259415.1 Longimicrobiaceae bacterium | reverse complement strand
GGGCCCCGCACCGGTCCGCCCGCCCTCATGCAAGGAGCGGGCACCGGCGCGGGGCCCCGGCGCGGCGGCTACAGCTCGATGCTCAGCAGGCCGGCGCGCGCGCTCCCGCGCACGAACGACTCCGGGTCGTCGCAGGGGAGGCGCTGCCCCGTGCGGCTGCGCGCCGACTCCGCCGAGCGGATCATGAACGCCGCCAGCGAGTCGCCCGGGTGCGGCGAGGAGTCGCGCATGGCCGACACGATCTCCTCCCAGCTCCCGGTGAACACCCGCCCCTCGGGGGTGCGCACCCGGTGCACCCCGCTCTCCACCGCGGCGGGGAGCGCCAGCGGCTGCGCCGCCGGGGGGAGGGCGCGGACCAGCGCCTCCACCTCCTCCAGCCGCGCCAGGGCGCGCTCCGCGGGGTCCTCCACCTGCGCCTCGAACGATGCCTCCACCTCGGCCAGCAGGTGCTCGATCTCGTCCGGCTCCCCCTCCAGCTCCTCCAGCCGCGCGCGCCAGGGAGCGAACGCCTCGTCCGCCTCGGCCCACCCGTCCAGCGAGCACTTCAGGTCGATGAAGCGCCACACCGAGAGCGTGTCCCAGTGCTCCTGCGGCGGCACCCGCTCCAGCTCGCGGAGCGCGCCCTCTGCGTCGCCGCGGTCGTAGAGGAGGTGCGCCAGGTAGATGCGGCCCTCGTGCAGCTCCGGGTCCAGCCGGAGCGAGCGGCGCAGCTCCCGCCGCGCGCCGACGTCGTCGCCCAGCGCGTGCAGCGTGTAGCCGCGCGCCGCGGCGACCTCGGCGTTGTCGGGGTGGGCCGCCACCAGCGCGGTGAAGCGGTGCCGCGCGTGCGTGAACAGCCCCTCGCGGTAGAGCGCCCGCCCGACGGCGAGCCCGATCTCCAGGTCGTCGGCCAGCCCCATCGCGTCGATGCGGCCGATGCAGCGGAGCGCCCCGTCCACGTCGCCGAACTTGAGCAGCGTCTCGCCCAGACCCACCCAGGCGTCCTCGTACTCGTCGTCGATCTCCAGCGCGGTCTCGAAGCAGCGGCGCGCCCAGGCGTACTCCTCCCGGGCGATGCGGACGTACCCGATCCCGACGTGCAGCAGCGCCGAGTCCGGGTGCTGCCGGACCCCCTCGCGGAGGACCTCGAGCGCGACCTCGTACTCGCCGGACTCGTAGAAGCGGTGAGCCCGCTCGTCGAATTCTTCGGAGCTGAGGAACGGAGTCGCCATGGATGCTCTTTCCCTGCGTTCTGATGCGGTGCGCGAGCCCCGGCCGGCAGGCGGGCCGGGACCCCTCCGGCGCTCCCGCAGGTATCGCGGAAAACACCGTTTACGAATATAATCGGCGCCCCCCGGGCGACCAACCCCTCGCCCCGGGACCCGATCTTGCGCCGGGCTCGCGGCGAGGGCATCTTGCACCGCGCCACGACCCCGGGGGAGCCATGTTCAACCTGTTCCGCAAGCGCCTCAGCGCGGAGGCACGCCGCAAGCTCATGATCGCGGCCGCGCGCTCCGAGGAGGCCGTCATCGAGACGCACGTCGCCAACGCCCTGGACCTCCTGGAGGACCTGGGAGACGAGGTGGACGCCGACCGCGCCATCGAGATGTACCTGGACATGATGTCGCTGACCGAGACGGTCGCCTCGGTGGTCACCAACCGCGTCCTGTCCCAGCTGGAGAGCACCTCCCCGCGCGGCGTCGTGGTCCGCTCCCGGCGCTTCGAGAACGTCTTCCGCGACGAGCGGAAGCCCGAGGCCGGACGCAAGCGCGAGGGCCGCCAGCGGCGCTGACCCCCCGCGTCCCCGCGCGAGGGCCCGCGGGGACG
>DATABU010000492.1:0-8157 GCA_036259415.1 Longimicrobiaceae bacterium | reverse complement strand
CGATCGTCGCCGGCGCCGCCATCGAGCCACACCTCGCGAGCGGTCGCGATGTTGGCGACGTCGTTGCTCTCGCCGAGGTCGAGCGCGACACGCTTGGTCAGCCAGCAGCGGGCCGAGCGCTCGTCGAGCCGCAGGCAGCCGAACGCTCGCTTCATGCTGAGCGGGCCGGCGTGGTCGGTGATGACGACCGAGCCCCGGCGGTCCTCGACGACGATCAGGTTGGCCTCGGGCTGCGCCTCGCTGAGCAGCATCGTGTTCGGGATGCCGGGGAAGCGCTCGAGGGTGGCGCCCTGCGCGGCGGCCGGGAGGGCCAGCGCCAGCAGGAGGCAGAGCAGGAGCGCCGCCCCGGGGGGGCGGAGGAGGCCGGGTGCTGCGGTCATGGGTCGCGCCGTCGGTGCGGGTTCCGCGGGTACGGGAGCCGTGTACCCCGCCCCGGGGGGAGGGTTCGGCGCGTCCCGCGCCGCCGCGGCACGGCGGGTGCGGGGGAGGGCGCAGGTTGCGAGCACCCCAACCCGGAGCGTCCCGCGGTGCAAGACCTTCCTCTGGTGCGGATCGGCCTGGGCCTGATGGCCCTCATCGCGCTGATCGCCGTCGGCGTCAACCTGGGGCAGCGGGTGGGGCGCTCCGATTCCTCCGCGTCCCCCGTGGTGCAGCGCGCCGCCGCGCCGGCCGACGGCGAGGTGGACGGGCACTGGCGCGAGCTGGCGCCGGTGCTGGTGCTGCTGGACAGCGCCGTCGCCATCGGCGACCCGGAGCGGCGCCAGGAGGCGCTCAAGGCCGCCGAGGACCTGCTGGAGCGGGCGGAGGAGCGTGCGCCCGGCGCGGGCGAGCTGCCCGGGAGCCCTCGCCGGGAGTACCGCACGGCGCTGGAGCGGCTCCGCGACGCGGTGGACGTGGCGGAGGAGCCCGGCACCGGCCCCGAGGAGCTGCGCGCCGTGGCGGAGGCGCGGACCCGCCTGGAGCAGGCGGCGGGCGGCCCGCCGGCCCGGCCGTGAGCGGGACGGTGGAGGGAGCCGGCATCCCCCTGCGCAACCTGCTCGCGGCCCGCACCCGCCTGGGGGAGGGGCCGTCGTGGGACGCGGAGGCGGGGGTCCTCTGGTGGGTGGACATCCACAACCACCGCGTGCACCGCCTGGACCCGGAGAGCGGCGAGGACACCGTCTGGGAGGTGGGGGAGACGGTGGGATGCGCGCACCCCGCGCGCGACGGGCGGGTGGTGGTGGCGCTCCGCCGCGAGGTGGCGCTGCTGGACCCGGCTACCGGCGCGCTGGAGCCCGTCGCCCGGGTGCTCCCGGAGCGGCCCGGCCTGCGCCTCAACGACGGCAAGTGCGACGCCCGCGGGAGGCTCTGGGTGGGGTCGCTCTCCAGGGAGGAGGGCGGCGCGGCGCTCTACCGGGTGGACCCGGACGGGAGCGTGCGCGAGGCGGCGGGCGGGCTGACCATGTCCAACGGCCTGGGGTGGAGCCCCGACGGCCGGACCCTCTATCTCACCGACTCCCCCGCGAAGACCATCCACGCCTTCGACTTCGACGTCGAGGCGGGCGAGCTCTCCGGGAGGCGCGTCTTCGCCGACCTCTCGGGCGCGGACCCCGTCCCCGACGGGCTCGCCGTGGACGCCGAGGGGTGCGTCTGGTCGGCGCAGTTCGGCGGCGGCTGCCTGGTGCGGTTCGCGCCGGACGGGCGCGAGCTGCTGCGCGTGCGCGTCCCCGTCCCCAACCCCACCAGCTGCGCGTTCGGAGGGGAAGGCGGGACGGAGCTGTTCGTGACCACCGCCTCGGTGGGGATGAGCGAGGAGCAGGTGGAGGAAGCGGTCGAGTCCGGCGACCTGTTCCTGCTCCGCCCCGGCGTGTCCGGCCCCCCCTCGCACCGCTTCGGCGCGGGCTGACGGACCCATCCGGCGGCCGGCCGGACCACGACCACACCGACGAGAATCGATGCCGAGGAAGAGCGCGGAAACGGCTGCCGAGAAGCGGCGAGGCGGCAGGAACGGGCGGCTCCTGGTGATCGGAGGGGCGGAGGACCCCGACGAGGAGCACATGCGCATCCTCCCGCACCTGGTGGAGATGGCCGGCGGGAGGAAGGCGCGGATCGTGGTCTGCTCCTCCCCGTCCGAGAACCCCGAGGAGAAGGTCCGGACCTACGGGAAGCTGTTCGAGAAGATCGGGGTGGCGGAGGTGTACGGCGCCCCCATCGCCGACCGCCACCAGGCGGACGACCCGAAGCACCTGGAAGCGGTGGAGCGCGCCACGGCGGTGTTCCTCACGGGGGGCGACCAGCTCCGGCTGACCGCCCTCGTCGCGGGGACGAAGTTCGCGGAGCGTGTCCGCGAGCGGCTCTACGGCGAGGGGCTGGTGGTGGCGGGGACCAGCGCGGGCGCGGCGGCCATGAGCAGCGTCATGCTGATCGGCGGCAGGTCCGAGGGGACGGTGCGGCGGGGCGACGTGGAGGTCGCGCCGGGGCTGGGGTACTGGCGCGACACGGTGGTGGACACGCACTTCAACCAGCGGGGGCGGGTGAGCCGCCTGCTCACCATCTTCGCCCACAACCCGCAGGTGCTGGGAATCGGGATCGACGAGGACACCGCCATCGACCTGGTCCCGGGCGACCATTTCACCGTGCTGGGCCGCGGCGTGGTGATGGTGTTCAACGGCCGCGTCACCCACTCCAACGCCCCCCAGGCGGCGGGCGACGAGATGCTCGCCCTCACCGACTCGCTCATGCACGTCCTCCCCGCCGGCTACGGGTTCAACCTGCAGACCAAGCGCCCGCTGCTCCCCGGCGGCGAGGAGATCCCCCCCAACGGGCCCGCGTGAATTGAACCGCGAGCCGCCCCCGCTGGGCGCCCGCGTGAGGGATGCGAGCGCGAAGCGGCGAGACCCGACAGCAGTTCCGTCGGGGCTCGCCTCCGTTGGGCAGCGTTGTTTGCTGCCCTACGGAGCCGCAGCCCGACCCGAGCGCCAGCGAGGGACACGCCCAACCCCAGGGCAGTTCACGCCCCTCGCTCCACCCGCTACGGCTCCACCGTGAAGCGGACCGGGTCGTCCAGCCGGACGGTGCGGGTCTCGTCGTCGCGGCTCGCCTGCCGGTACCAGCCGGAGCTGCGCGACTCGCCCCCGTGCTCCATGAGGATGCGGGCCAGCTCCTCCGCGTCGTCGGGGGCCATCCGCACGCAGCCGTGCGACGCCGCCGTCCCGAGCGATTCGTACGCGTCGGTGCCGTGGATGTAGTAGTCCGGCTGGTCGAAGAAGATCTTCACCGCCTTCATGGGGTTGTCCGGGTCGCCGGGCGCCTGCCGCTCCTCGTCCTCCGCCCACTCCGCGTTCGGCGGCGGCACCCAGGCGGGGTTCCAGATGATCCTGGAGATGGTGAAGCTCCCCTCCGGGGTGGGGTGCTCCTCGGTCCCCACCGCCACGGCGTACTCCCGGGGCTCCACCTCCCCGCCCCACACGTACAGCGTGCGCTCGGAGAGGTCCACGGAGAGCCGCAGGGGCTCGTCCTGGGCCGCGGCCGGGCCCGCGGCGCCGCAGAGCGTGCCCGCGAGGGCGGCCAGGGAAAACAGGCTGCGATGTACCTTCATCGAATACTCTCTCGGTCTGCTGGTCCGGTCCCCCGGTCGGAGGACGATTGCGCACGACCGGGCGCAAGCCTCGTGCCTACAATTGTTTACGGCAGCGCCCGCGGTCGTGCGTCCGCCGCTGCGGCGGGCGGGGGCACCGTTGACGCGCCGGGGGTGTCGGGCTAACGTGTGGGCCCTCCGGCGGACGCCTCCCCCGGAGTCCACCGCACGCACACGAAAGCAGCTCGATGATCGAACACTCGCGGCAGACGATCCAGTTCAACGTCGGCTTCCTGGTCGGCCCGGCGCTGGAGCTGGACGAGCAGCGCTTCGCCGCCTTCCGCTCCCGGCTGGAGGAGGAGGACATCCGCTTCGAGCACGCCGAGCAGGGCGACTCCACCGCGGTCCTCACCCGGCTCTCGCCGTCGTCGCTCCAGGTGCAGCTCGCCAGCGGGCAGGCGGGCGGCGGCCCCGAGCCGGTCCCCGTCACCCAGGTCGTGGTGGCCACCGCCATCGGCCAGGACGTGCCCGTCGCGTCGGTGGCCGACTTCGCCGACGCGGCGCACGAGGTCACCGACGTGCTCCGCGACGTGTGGCCCGAGATCGAGTTCGTGCTGGGGTGGAACGCGGGGGTGCGCGCCCTCTTCGCGGCCTCCACCGAGCACTCCTTCCAGTACCTCTGGGAGCAGCGGCTGAGGCAGCCCACGGAGGAGCTGTCGGTGTTCGGGCGGCCGGTGCTGGGGGGCGGGCTGCGCCTGGTCTTCCCCCCCGTCCAGGAGGAGGGAGAGCAGCACCAGGCCGAGGTGCGGGTGGAGTCGTTCCTGGAGGACGTGCGGCGGATCTACGTCGAGGTGAACCTGGCCAGCGGGAGCCCCGAGCCGGTCAGCGCCATGAACCCCACCGCCCTGGTGCAGGCCACCGAGGAGTTCCTGGTGGGCCGGGTCCTCCCCTTCCTGGGCGGCGGCGGGCAGGAATAGCGTCCCGACGCGGGTCGGGGGTTGCGCAACTCGTTGGTTCGGTTATATTTATAGCCGTAACGGCATGGCGGGGAGCTTCGTTTTTTGAGCCGATAGTTCTGAAGCCGGGGGCACCTCCCGCGGCGGACGCGGTGCCCGCGAGGGCGCGGCGGAAACCAAGGGGCTGCAACCCAACGATTCTCGAATCGGGCTTCAAAAATCCCTCCTCGTCGTGTCACCCCGAAAAGGCCCGCTCCGGCGGGCCTTTTCTCGTCCCTACGGCCGCACGAGCGAGAGGCGGATCTTCTGCTCGTCCAGGGTGACCACCAGCGTGTCGCCGGGGCGGAGCGGCTCCAGCGCCGCCGCCGAGACGAACTCGCACGTCGGATCGTCGCCCACCTGCACCGTGGCGCGGTAGCCGCGCGCGTACGCCACCCGCTCTCCGGGGCGGCGGGCGGCGTTGCTGCGCAGGTAGACCCCGCGGTCGTTCATCAGCCAGAGGCCGGGGGGCGCGCCCGTCCCGGGGTGCTCCACCTCGTCCATCCCCTCGGCCGCGGCCGCGTACAGGTCCACGCCCGCGGCCACGTACCTCTGCGCCTCGGTCATCAGGCGCTCGTCCGCCGCGTACGACTCCTCCACCAGCGCGCGGACCTCCGCCCCGTCGAACTCGAACCGCCGCTCCATCGCTCCCCTCCGGCTTCGGGACCCGTCGCCCGCTCCGCCCGGGGAGGATGCAATTCGCACGCGCGGCCCGGCCGCCGGGCCGGCGCTCACCCCTCCGCGCTGCTGGTGTTGTACTCGTAGCGGTAGCGCGCGGCCTCGTCCTCGCGGAAGCGGATGGTCAGCACGCGGCGCGACTGCCCGGGGAGGAGCTTGGCCTTGGGGTAGTGCATCCCGCAGGAGGTGTCGCGGATCCCCTGGCAGTCGTAGACCCGCACCGAGTTGACGATGATGGCACGGTCGGAGAGGTTGCGCACGTAGACGTCGACGCCGCGGCCCATGGAGTTCCCGCGGGTGAAGGTCTCCGTGGCCGGACGGCCGGAGGGCGCCGGCGCGGGCGCGGCGGCACCGGACCGGTCCACCAGGCGGTTGAGCGTCTGGTAGTCCGTGCACGCCTTCTCCCGCTGCATGAAGTACTCGTACTCGCGCTCGGAGAGGTCCACCAGCGGCCTGGCGCGGAGCACCTGGTAGAGCGAGTCGGCGCAGGGGCTGGCCGCGGGCGGCTGCTGGGCCGCGGCGGGGGCCCGGTGCGCGGCCACGAGCGCGAGGGCCAGCACGGAAGCCAGGGAAAGGGAGAGGAGTCGCACGGGGGTACCTCGGACTGCCGGGGGTGAATGGAGCGGAGAGACGGGAAAGTTACCACGGCCCGTCCGTTGTCTCAACCCCAGGCGGAAAACACGCGCTCAGCGCAGCAGGTACACCACACCGATCGCGAGGCCCAGCGCCACCACCACCCTGCGCAGCAGCTCCGGGCGGATGTGGCCGGCGACGCGCCCGCCCAGCGCGCCGCCGAGCAGCGCGCCCACGGCCATCACCAGCGCCACCGGCCAGACGGGCTCGCCCTGAAAGACGAAGAAGACGGCTGCCGCCACGTTGACGCTCAGCGACACCGCCTGCTTCAGCGCGTTCAGCCGCGTCAGCGAGTCGTCCAGGGCGAGCCCCAGCACCGCCAGCACGATGACCCCCAGCCCCGCCCCGAAGTAGCCGCCGTACACCGCACCGCCGGCCACGGCGAGCGCGACCGCCCCCTCGTGCGCCCCGCCCTGCGGCGCGTGGCCGGCGTGGCGGAGGAGCCGGGCGCGGAGCGGGTCCTGCGCCGCCAGCAGCCCCGCGGCCAGCAGGATCAGGTAGGGGACCAGCGCGCGGAAGAGCTGCTCGTCGGTGCGGAGGAGGAGCACCGCCCCGCCCACTCCGCCGAGGGCGCTGGCCGGCAGCAGTACCCAGAGACGGCGCCGCTGCCCCCGCAGGTCCTCCCGCTGCGCCAGCGTGGCGCCCAGGTAGCCGGGGCAGAGCGCCACCGTGCTGGTCACGTTGGCGGCGACCGCGGGGATCCCCACCGCCAGGAGCGTCGGGAAGGTGATGAGCGTGCCCCCGCCGGCCAGCGCGTTCACCGCGCCCGCCGCGACCCCCGCCAGGGCCGCCGTCAGCAGCTGCGTCGGGTCTGTCATGCGGGCGAAGGTCGTGGACGGCGGGGTGTGGCGCAAGGACGACGAGCGACGGCGTCGGGCGTGCCCCTCGCTGGCGCTCGGGTCGGGCTGCGGCTCCGTAGGGCAGCACACTACGCCGCCCAACGGAGGCGAGCCCCGACGGAACTACTGTCGGGTCTCGCCGCTTCGCGCTCGCATCCCTCACGCGGGCGCCCAGTTGAGGCAGACGCCCAGAGCGCCCCCACCCGGCTCGCTGGATGCTCGCAATCCTTGCCCCCTTGCCCCCGATTCCTGGGGGAGGGGCTTGGGCTTTGAGCCGTCGTGGCCGCGGTGTTCTCCCCCTCTCCCCGCATTGGGAGAATGGGCCGGGGGGTGAGGGCGGCCGTTGCTGTTCTCCCCCTCCCCCTTGCGCGGAGGGGGCCGGGGGGAGGGGGTCCGCCCCGGGCCGGGAGGGCGCTCAGCCCAGGCGCGCCAGGGCGGCGTCCACGTCGTAGTCGGGCTCCGGGTACTGCGGGTCCAGCCGCTCCAGGGCGGCGACGGCGATGCGGGCCACCAGCAGGTTACGGACGGACTTGTCGTCGGCGGGGACCACGTACCAGGGGGCGAAGTCGGTCCCGCAGCGGGCGATGGCGTCGCGGTACGCTTCCGTGAACTCGTCCCAGCGCTCCCGGTCGTCCAGGTCGTTGGGGTCGAACTCCCACTGCTTCTCCGCCTTCTCCAGGCGCTTGCGCAGTCGCCTCCGCTGCTCGTCGCGGGAGATGTGCAGGAACAGCTTCACCACGGCGACGCCGTTCTCGGTCAGCATCCGCTCGAAGTCGTTGATCTGCCGGAAGCGGCGGGTCCACACCTCCTCCGGCACCAGGCGGTGGACCCGCGCGGTGACCACCTCCTCGTAGTGCGAGCGGTTGAAGACGCCCACCCTGCCGAACGCCGGGACCGCGGCGTGCACCCGCCAGAGGAAGTCGTGCGACCGCTCCTCGTCCGAGGGCTCCTCGAACGCCTGCACGCTCAGGTGCTGCGGGAGCACCGCCCCGAACACCTTCTCCACCACCCCGTCCTTGCCGCCCGTGTCGCGCGACTGGAGCACCACCAGCAGCGCCCGCTCCTTCTCGGCGCGCAGGGCCGCGCCCAGCTCCGCCAAGCGCCCGCGCAGCTCCCGCAGCTCGCGGTCCAGCGCCTTGCCGGTGGACAGCTCGGCGGGAGCGGCCGCCTCCTCGTCGGAGAGGGTGGGGGCTTCACCGGCGGGGACGGGTCGCGGCTGGGGTCGGCTCATGGACGGTGCGCCCTCGGGGTCTCCTGCGGTCCCGACGGACGCCGGGGGCCGCGGCCTCCTGCAGGTTCGGAGCCGCCGGAGCGGGCGCGGAACGCGGGGGACTGCGCCCGCCCGTCATTTGCGGTCCAGCGCCACGTCGTGCAGGCGCGGGAGGGAGTCCCTGAGCTGGAACCGGCCCGCGGGAGCGAGTCGCTCGCCCAGCCCGGCCCTGACGACGAGCACCTG
>DATABU010000491.1:0-2763 GCA_036259415.1 Longimicrobiaceae bacterium | reverse complement strand
GCCCGACGGCCGGCGAGCGCGCCGCCGACCCGGAACGCGACACCTGTAGCGTATCAGGACGCCCTCCCGGTGTGCCGGCAGACCGGGCTCGCACGCCCGGGGAGGCCCCGCTCGGGGGTCCGTCGACGAACCCGCGCGGGTGGAGTTGAAAGCCGCCGCCCGGTGCGGTAAATTTTCGGGATGCCACACTCGAATGCCGACGGGCGCGAGAGCCCGCAAGAGTACCTGATTGTCCGCGGCGCACGCGAGCACAATCTCCAGAACATCGACGTCGCCCTCCCGCGCGACCGGCTGACGGTGATCACCGGGCTGAGCGGGAGCGGGAAGTCGTCGCTGGCCTTCGACACCATCTACGCCGAGGGACAGCGGCGCTACGTGGAGTCGCTCTCCGCCTACGCGCGGCAGTTCCTGGGGCTGATGGAGAAGCCCGACGTGGACGCCATCGAGGGGCTCTCGCCGGCGATCTCCATCGAGCAGAAGACCGCCGGCCGGAACCCGCGCTCCACCGTGGGGACCGTGACGGAGGTGTACGACTACCTGCGCCTGCTCTGGGCGCGGGCGGGGACGCCCCACTGCCCCGAGTGCGGCGAGCCGGTGCGGCGCCAGAGCGCCACCCAGATCGTGGACCAGGTGCTGGGGTGGCCGGAGGGGACGCGCATCGAGGTGCTGGCGCCGCTGGTGCGCGGCCGCAAGGGCGAGTTCCGCGACCTTTTCGAGGAGATGCTCCGCAAGGGCTTCGTCCGCGCCCGTGTGGACGGCGAGCTGGTGGAGCTGCAGGCCCCCCCCAAGCTGAACCGCCGCCAGAACCACGACATCTCGCTGGTGGTGGACCGGCTGGTGGTGCGCGCCGAGGACCGCTCGCGCCTGGCCGACTCGGTGGAGACGGCGCTGCGCATGTCCGAGGGGGTGGTGGAGGTGGACGCCCACCGCGACGGCGGCCCGCCGTCGGCGCACCTGTTCTCGGAGCACTACGCCTGCGCGAAGTGCGGGGTCAACATCCCCGAGCTGGAGCCGCGGCAGTTCTCCTTCAACTCGCCGTACGGGGCCTGCACGGCCTGCGGCGGGCTGGGCACGCGGCGCGAGCCCAACCCCGACCTGGTGCTGGGCGACCCCTCCATCTCCATCCTGGAGGGGGTGGTGCTCCCCTGGGGCGTCCCCCGGGGCCACCTGCGCGGAACCATCCTGGACGGGCTGGCCGCCGCGCTCGGCTTCGACCTGAACACCCCGTGGCGCGACCTCCCCGAGAACGCCCGGCAGGTGCTCCTGCTGGGCGCCGACGCCGGCAACGGCGCGGTTCCCAAGAAGCTCAAGTGGGGCGGGATCCTGCGCGACCTCGGCCAGCGGTACCAGGACAGCTCCAGCGACTCGCTCCGCGAGCAGCTGGAGGACTACATGTCGGTGCTCCCCTGCACCACCTGCGGCGGCGCGCGCCTGCGCCCGGAGAGCCTGGCGGTTACCGTCGGCGGGCGCTCCATCGGCGAGGTGGTGGCGCTGCCGGTGAGCGAGGCGCTGGACTTCTTCCGCGGGGTGGACGGCACGGCCCACCTCCCCCGCGACATCGCCGCGCCCATCCTCAAGGAGGTCACCGAGAGGCTCTCCTTCCTGGTGAACGTGGGGCTGGAGTACCTGACGCTGGGCCGCTCCGCCGAGACGCTCTCCGGCGGCGAGGCGCAGCGCATCCGCCTGGCGACGCAGATCGGCTCGCGGCTGGTGGGGGTGCTCTACATCCTGGACGAGCCCTCCATCGGGCTGCACCAGCGCGACAACGAGCGGCTGCTGGAGACGCTGAAGTCGCTCCGCGACCTGGGGAACACCGTGCTGGTGGTGGAGCACGACGAGGACACCATCCGCGCCGCCGACCACGTGGTGGACCTGGGGCCGCGCGCCGGCCGCCACGGCGGCCGGGTGGTGGCGGAGGGGACGCTGGACGACGTGGTCGCGTCGCCCGACTCGCTCACCGGCGCCTACCTGCGCGGCGAGCGGCGCATCCCGGTGCCGGCGGAGCGCCGCGCCCCGCTGGAGGGGAAGGAGCTGGTGATCCACGGGGCGCGGGAGCACAACCTGCGCGACCTCACGGTGCGCGTCCCGCTGGGGTGCTTCGTGGCGGTGACCGGGGTGTCGGGCTCGGGGAAGTCCACCCTGGTGAACGACATCCTCTGGAACACGCTGGCGCGCCGCTTCTACCGCGCCAAGACCGTCCCCGGGGCGCACGAGCGCATCGCCGGGCTGGAGCTGCTGGACAAGGTGGTGGACATCGACCAGTCGCCCATCGGGCGGACGCCGCGCTCCAACCCGGCCACCTACACCGGGCTCTTCACCATCATCCGCGACCTGTTCGCCGAGCTGCCGGAGAGCAAGATGCGCGGGTACACCCCGGGGCGCTTCTCCTTCAACGTGAAGGGTGGGCGCTGCGAGGCGTGCCAGGGCGACGGGCTGGTGAAGATCGAGATGCACTTCCTCCCCGACGTGTACGTCCCCTGCGAGGTGTGCAAGGGGAAGCGCTACAACCGGGAGACGCTGGAGGTCTACTACAAGGGCCACACCATCGCCGACGTGCTGGACCTGACGGTGGACGAGGCGCTGGAGCTGTTCGACGCGGTGCCGCGGCTGAGGCGGCACCTCCAGGTGCTCTCGGACGTGGGGCTGGGCTACATCCACCTGGGGCAGGCGGCCACCACCCTCTCCGGCGGCGAGGCGCAGCGGGTGAAGCTCGCGACCGAGCTGGCCAAAGTGGCCACGGGGCAGACCTTCTACATCCTGGAC
>DATABU010000490.1:0-2554 GCA_036259415.1 Longimicrobiaceae bacterium | reverse complement strand
AGCGCTGCCACAGCTGCCCGGCCGCATCCTCTGCCTCCGCATCCAGCTCCACCTCCTCAACCGGCAGCGACGCCTGCCGCCAGACGACCTGCACCGGCTCGGAGAGCCCCTCCCAGGCCACTGCCGTGCGCAGGACGTCGTGGCGATCGATCACCGCCTGCAGTGCCGCCAGGTACTGCTCCAGGCGCGCGCGGGTATCGAACTCGGTCACGCTCGACAGCAGGTACGGGTCCCCCTCCCGCGACAGCAGGTGGTGGAAGAGGATCCCCTCCTGCAGCGGCGCCAGCGGGTAGATGTCCTGCACGTTCGCGGCTCCGCCCGCCACCTCCGCCACGATTCGGTCGATCTCCGACTGGCTCAGCTCCACCAGCGGCAGCATCTCCGGCGTGAGGAGTTCGCACCCCTCCGGGATCCCGTTCGCGGGGACCTCCACCTCCGAAGACGCTCCGCCCACGGCCAGGGCCAGCTCGGCCAGCACCGGCGTGGTGAACAGTGCCCGCACGTCCGTGTACAGCCCCGCGCGCCGCATCCGCTCGATCAGCTTGATCGCCAAGAGCGAGTGTCCGCCCAGCTCGAAGAAGTGGTCCCACCGCCCCACCCGCTCCACCCCCAGCACCTCTGCCCAGATCCCGGCCAGCGCCGCCTCCACCTCCCCCAGCGGTGCCTCGTAGCCGGCCCGCGCGTACGCATCCCCCTCCGGCGCCGGCAGCGCCTTGCGGTCCAGCTTGCCGTTGGGCGTCAGCGGAAGCCGCTCCAGCGGGACGAAAGCCGCCGGCACCATGTACTCCGGGAGCTCCCGGCGCAGGTGCTCGCGCAGGACTCCCGCCTCCACGTCGCCCACCACGTACGCCACCAGCCGCTTCTCCCCGGGCACGTCCTCGCGGGCCACGACCACACAGTCGGCGACTCCTTCGCTCCGCCGCAGCGCGCCCTCGATCTCGCCCAGCTCGATGCGGAAGCCGCGCACCTTGACCTGCTCGTCCAGGCGGCCCAGGTACTCCAGCTCACCGTCTGCGCGCCAGCGCGCCCGGTCGCCCGTGCGGTAGAGCCGCGCCCCCGGCTCCCCGCCGAAGGCGTCGGGGACGAAGCGCTCCGCCGTCAGTGCGGGTCGTTCCAGGTAGCCGCGGGCCACCCCCGCGCCGCCCACGTACAGCTCGCCCGGCACGCCGATCGGCGCGGGCTCGCCCCACGCGTCCAGCACGTAGACGCGCGCGCCCTCCACCGGCCGGCCGATGGGCGGCGCCTCCGCCACCCCCGGCGCGCACTCGTGCGCCGTGGTGTAGATGGTCGTCTCCGTCGGCCCGTACATGTTCACCAGCCGCCGCCCGCGCGACCACCGGGCCGCGGTCTCCGCCGGGCAGCGCTCCCCGCCCGTGCTGATGGTGCGCAGCGCCGGGAAGTCCGCCTCCGGCAGGCTGTCCAGCAGCGCGGGGGTGCTCACCCACACCCCGATCTCCCTCTCACGCAGCAGCGCGGCCAGCCGCTCCGGCGCGAGCACCACTTCGCGATCGGCCACGTGCAGCGCCGCCCCGGAGAGCAGCGCCACGAAGACCTCCAGCAGCGAAGCGTCGAAGCTCATGGACGCCGTCTGGAGCACGGCGCCCCCCGGTTCCGCGCCGAAGGTCCTCACCGCGCGCGGCAGCAGGTTCGCCGCGTTCGCGTGCGTGACCACCACTCCCTTGGGACGGCCGGTCGATCCGGAGGTGTAGATGACGTACGCCGCGTTCTCCGGTGCGACCGCCGTCCGCGGCGCCACGTCCGGCTCCGCCGCGACCTCCGCCGCGTCCGCGTCCACCAGCACGGTCCGCACGCCCTCCGCCGGGAGCAGGCCGCGCAGCGAGGCCAGCGTCACCAGGACACGCGCGCCGGAGTCGGCCAGCATGTACGCCAGCCGGTCGGCCGTATAGGCGGGGTCCAGGGGGAGGTACGCGGCGCCCGCCTTGAGCACGGCCAGCATCGCCACCACCATCCCGGCCGAGCGCTCCAGGCAGATGCCGACGCGGACCTCCGGCCCCGCCCCCAGCTCCGCGAGGCGGCGCGCCAGCCGGTTGGCGCGCGCGTCCAGCTCGTGGTAGGTGAGCGCGTCCTCCCCGGAGACCACGGCCAGGGCCTCCGGCGTGCGCTCCGCCTGTGCTGCGACCAGCTCGTGGATGCAGGCACCCGTGGGGTGCCCCACGGGCGTCCGGTTCCACTCCTCCACCACCTGCCGGCGCTCCGCCTCGTCCACCAGCGTCACCTGCGAGATGCGCACGTCCGGGTCGGCGGCCGCCTGCTCCACCAGGCGCGTGAAGTGGCCCACGAGCCGCTGCATGGTCGCGGCCTCCCACAGGTCCGTGCTGTAGGTCAGCCCCCCGCGCGCCCCGTCGGAGCCCACGGTCAGGCCCAGCGACAGGTCGAGCTTGGCGACCTGGAGCTCCGCTCCGATTCCCTGCACGCTCATCCCCGCGAGCCCGCCGCCGGTGTCCTCGGCGTCGTCCAGTGTGAACGCCACCTGGAAGAGCGGCGAGTGGCTCAGCGACCGCTCCGGGCTCAGCTCCGCGACGAGCCTTTCGAA
>DATABU010000489.1:0-4331 GCA_036259415.1 Longimicrobiaceae bacterium | reverse complement strand
GGGACGCACCCCTTCACGCACTGGACCACGCAGGAGATCACCCCCCTGGAGCGCTACATGGGGGTGAAGGCGGACATGCAGGACCTGGCGCAGCAGCTCCTGATCTTCGGGACGCACGTGCACATCGGCATCGACGACCGGGAGTTCCTGATCGACGCCATGAACGTGTCGCGCTACTTCATGCCGCACCTGCTCTGCCTGACCTCGTCGTCGCCCTTCTGGCAGGGGCGGAACACCGGGCTCCGGTCGTACCGCAGCGTGGTCTTCCGCAACTTCCCGCGCACCGGCGTCCCCCGCATCATGCGCGGCTGGGCGGACTACCAGTACCTCATGGACACGCTGGTGCGCACCCGCTGCATCCCCGACGGCTCCAAGATCTACTGGGACGTGCGGCCGCACCACCTGTATCCCACGCTGGAGTTCCGCTTCCTGGACGTGTGCACCCGCATCGACGAGGCGGTGTGCGTCGCGGCCATCCTCCAGGCCATCATCGCCAAGCTGTGGAAGCTGCGGCGCGACAACATGACCTTCCGGGTGTACCCGCCCGACCTCATCGAGGAGAACAAGTGGCGCGCGGTGCGCTACGGGCTGGACGGGCGGCTGCTGGACCTGGGGAAGCAGGCGGAGGTCCCCGCGCGGGAGCTGATCCGCGAGCTGCTGGAGTGGTTCATCGGCGACGTGGTGGACGAGCTGGGGAGCCGCGCCGAGGTGGAGTACGCCTACCGCATCCTGGAAGGCGGCGCCAGCGCCGACCGGCAGCTCGCCGTCCACGAGCGGACCGGCGACCTCAAGGACGTGGTGGACCAGCTGGTGCGGGAAACCGCGGAAGGGGTGACGGTGTAAGGACGCCGCCGCCCGGGGGTGCCGGCGGCACGGCGAAGCCATTGTGCGGGAACGGGCTGCGGCTTACTTTGTGCATCCTCCCCCTGCCGAAATCGCCCGCAGTCCATTCCCCGAGAAGGAGCACCATGCAGCACCGTCCCGTCATCGGCATCCCCACCCAGACCCTGCAGTCCATCGACCGGATCCCGGAGGACCTGCCGCACTCGTGGGTGATGAACAGCCGCTACTACACGGCGGTCACGCACGTCGGCGGCGTGCCCTGGATGGTCCCGCTCCTGGACGACGACGAGGACACCCTGCGCGCCATCTACGACCACCTGGACGGCGTGTTCCTGGCGGGCGGCGTGGACATGGACCCCGCCTCGTACGGGGACGACCGCCACGCGCTCTGCGGGCGCACCGACCTGGCGCGCGACCGGGTGGAGCTGCTCTTCGCGCGCTGGGCCATGGAGGAGGGGAAGCCCGTGCTGGGCGTGTGCCGCGGCATGCAGGTCATCAACGTGGCCGCCGGCGGGACGCTCTGGCAGGACTGCGCCGACCAGCTCCCGGAGTCCATCAAGCACGACTACTTCCCCGGCGCCGGGTGGGCGCGCGACCACCTGGCCCACGACGTCGACCTCCCCGACGGGACGCGGCTGCGCCGGGTGTTCGGGGCGGAGCGGGTGATGGTCAACAGCATGCACCACCAGGGGATCCGGCGCATCGGCCGCGGGCTGGCGGCGAGCGCGGTGTCGCCGGACGGGCTGGTGGAGGCGCTGGAGGGGACGGGCGAGGCGTTCCTGGTGGGGGTGCAGTGGCACCCGGAGATGCTCATCGAGAACGACCCCGGCACGCACCGCCTCTTCGAGGAGTTCATCGAGGCGTCCGGGCAGTTCCACGTCTCCCGCATGTTCGCCGCGGCCTGACCCGGTCCGGCGGACGCACGGACCCGACCCGCGCTTCCCGCGGGGAGCGCCGGTCGGCGTTCATGGCTCATACCGGGTCCGCGAAGAGCGGGGTCGAACGGCAGGGTTCGGGCGTGTCCCTCGCTGGCGCTCGGGTCGGGGGGTACTGCGGGTTCGGGCGTGCCCCCGGCTGCGCCGGGGTCGGGCTGCGGCTCCGTAGGGCAGCAAACGACGCTGCCCAACGGAGGCGAGCCCCGCGATACAGCTGCGGGTCTCGCCGCTTCGCGCTCGCATCCCTCACGCAGGTCACCTGCCGGGGGGCGTGCTCGCGGCTCGATCCACACGCGGGTGCCGCAGCGGGACCCCCAGCAGGAAGTGCAGCTCCTTGCGCAGGCGACGCGCCCAGGCCCGCTCGTTGTGCCCGCCGCCCATCTCCACCACGTACAGGAAGTTGCGCCCCTTCTCGTATCCCTTGGCGACCAGCAGGTCGCGCAGCCGGCGCACGTCGGCCAGCTCCTCGGCGCCCTCCTGCGTCCCCACGTCCACGTACAGCTTCCCCGCCACCGGGGGCGCCGCCTCCACGTAGCCGTAGATCTTCCGGCCACCGTACCAGAGCGCGGGGCTCATCACCCCGGCGAAGCCGAAGGTCTCCGGGTTCCGGAAGAAGGCGTAGAGCGAGATCAGCCCGCCCATGGACGATCCTGCGATCCCCGTGTGCTCCCGGTCCGGGAGGGTGCGGAAGTCGCGGTCGATCACGGGCTTCAGCGTGTCCACGATGAAGTCCAGGTACAGGTCGCCGCTCCCGCCGGCGTCGTGCCGCTCGTCGCGCCAGGGGCTGTACTCGTCCAGGCGGGACTCGCCCATGTTGGGGATCCCCACCACGATGGCCTCCAGCCCGTGCTCGGCGCCGGCCTCCAGCGTCTGGTCCACGCCCCACTCCCCCCCGAAGCTGGTGGCCTCGTCGAACAGGTTCTGCCCGTCGTGCATGTAGACCACCGGGTAGCGCCGGTCGCCGTGCCGGTACGACGGCGGGAGGTACACCAGGACGTCGCGGCGGTTGTGCAGCTGGGGGGAGTGGAAGCCCGGGAACACCTTCATCGTCCCGACGACGGTGTGGTGCTCCTGGTCGTGCCCCTGCGGGTAGTCGTGCCAGTGGTCGCCGTGCTTCAAGCGGTCTCCCTCCCGTTCCGGACGTGGCTGCGGGGCCCGCCCCGCTCCGGCAGGCGACATGCCACGCGGAGCGGGGGCGCCGGATGATAGCGTCCGCCGCCCTCCGGCGCACGGGGGAACGGCCTCCCGGGGCCCGCCGCAACCCTCCGCCGCGGCAGCGGCATCGAACCCACGGACGGACCATCCGGCCGGCGGGACCCCGCCGGCCTCCACACCACACCAGCAGGCGGGTGAACGATGCAAGGCATCCTAGTCCGGGTCATCCCCCTCGCGGCGCTCGCCGCGGGGCTCCTCGCCGCCCCCGCGGCCCGGGCACAGCAGACGGTGCGCCTCCCCGAGAAGGACCGGGCACTGGCGCTCCGCGCCGCCCCGGTCTACGCCGTGGGGAGGGCGGAGGGGAACGACTGGGAGATGTTCACGCGGGTGGACCGGGTGGCCTTCGACCGCGCCGACAACCTGTACGTCCTGGACGGCGGCGCCCAGCGGGTGCTCGTGTTCGACCGGGCCGGCCGGTTCGTCCGCCAGGTCGGGAAGAAGGGGGGCGGCCCCGGGGAGTTCCTGGCGCCCATGGGGATGGCCGTGCTGGCGGACGGCACGCTGGCCGTCTCGGACCTCGGGCACCGGTCGTACTCGCTGTTCGCGGCCGACGGCCGCTACCTGCGCAGCGTCCCCTTCGCGGACGAGTGGATGCCCATGACCACCGCGCTCGCCGCGCACCCCCGCGGCGGCGTCGTCGGCCCGGTGCGCCCGGCCCCGGCGATGCGGATCACCGGGGGCGCATCGCGCTCCGAGACCCTCCAGTCCACCCCCATCCTCTGGCACCGCCTGGACGAGGGCGCCCAGCCGGTCCGCCTCTTCGACGCGCCGCAGGAGTGGACCATGCGGCAGTCGGGGAGCGGGTCTTCCGGCGGCCAGCAGACGGTGACCATGCGCATGACGGGTCCGCCCACCTTCTCCCCGCCGCTCAGCTGGGGGGTGCTCGGCGACGGCGGGATGGTGGTCTCGCACACGCCGGGCTACACCCTCAAGGTGCTGGACGCCGGCGGGCGCCCGGTGCGCTACGTCCAGAAGCCCATGCGGGTGCGGAAGGTGACGGCCGAGGACCGGGAGCGGGAGCGCGAGCGCAGGCGGCAGATGTTCCTCACCGGCGAGGGGATGCAGGTCATCACCGTGGGCGGCCCCGGGCGGCGGGGGGCCGGCCTCTCCCGGGAGATGGTGGAGGAGCAGGTGCGCGGGATGGAGTTCGCGGACGTGATCCCCGCCATCCAGGGGCTGCGGGTGGACGGAGCCGGGCGGATCTGGGTGGAGCGCACGGGGGAGAGCTGGGGCGAGCCGGGGCCCATCGACGTCGTCACCGCGGAGGGCCGCTACCTGGGCACGGTGACCGGGCAGGCGCTGCCGGACGCGTTCAGCGCCTCCGGGCGCGCCGCCTAC
>DATABU010000488.1:0-1579 GCA_036259415.1 Longimicrobiaceae bacterium | reverse complement strand
GATCTGGGTGGAGCGCACGGGGGAGAGCTGGGGCGAGCCGGGGCCCATCGACGTCGTCACCGCGGAGGGCCGCTACCTGGGCACGGTGACCGGGCAGGCGCTGCCGGACGCGTTCAGCGCCTCCGGGCGCGCCGCCTACGTGGAGCGCGACGAGGACGGGGTGCAGCGCGTGGCCGTCCGGCAGCTGGCCGGCCTCTGAGGTCACCGCGGAGCGCGCCGCTCCGCCACGCCGACCCGGGCTCCCCGCCCGGGCCGGCCGCTCGCGCGTGCGCCCGAAGTCGCCGGGCAACCCTCCCCAAGAGCGCGGCGTCCTACTAAGTTAGACGGAAACCATCCGGCCGGGTGGGGCCCCACCTGGCGAGACGTCCACACTACAGGCGGGTACACGATGCACGGCACGCTGCACAGGACTTCCACCCTCGCGGTGCTCGCCGCGGGGCTCCTCGCCGCTCCCGCGGCCGGGGCCCAGCAGATGGTGCGCCTCCCCGCGGAGGACCGCGCCCTGGCGCTCCGCACCACCCCGGTCTACTCGGTGGGGAAGGCGGAGGGGAACGACTCGGAGATGTTCACGCGAGTGGACCAGGTGGCCTTCGACCGTGCCGACAACCTGTACGTCCTGGACGGCGGGGCGAACCGGGTGCTGGTCTTCGACCGCGCCGGGCGCTTCGTGCGGCAGCTGGGGAAGCGGGGCGGGGGTCCCGGGGAGTTCATGGCGCCTCTGGGGATGGCGGTGACGCCCGACGGCTCGGTGGCGGTCGCGGACCTGGGCCACCGCGGGTACTCGGTGTTCTCTCCGGACGGCCGGTACCAGCGCAGCATCGCCTTCGTGGATCCGTGGATGCCGGACATGATGAACGGCCGGATGACCGCGCACCCGCGCGGCGGCGTGGTGGCGACGGTCCGCCCGGCGCCCACCATGCTCCCCGGGGCGCGCGGCTCCAGCGAGGTCACCCCGATCCTCTGGCAGCCCTTCGGCGAGGGCGCGAAGCCGGTCACCTTCTTCGACTCGCCCGTGGAGGTCAACATCTCCACGGAGGCCGGCTCCGCGCAGCAGGGGCAGCGGGCGGTGTCGCTCCGCCGCATGATCCCGAGCTTCACCCCGCCGCTCACCTGGAGCGTCCTCCCGGGCGGGGCGGTGGTGGTCACCAACACGCCGGGCTACACGCTCAAGGTGATGGACGGCGGCCGCCCGGTGCGCTACATCCAGAAGCCGCTCCGCGTCCGCAAGGTCACCGAGCGCGACCGCGATCGTGAGCGCAAGCGCCTGCGCGAGGTCTTCACCTCCGGCGCCGGGATGCGCAGTTTCACCATCGGCGGCGGGGGTGCCGCGCCGCGCCCGCGGGGGCTCTCGCAGGAGCAGATCGAGCGCTCCCTCTCCGAGCTGCAGTTCGCAGACGTGATCCCCGAGATCCAGGATATCCGCGTGGACGGGGCCGGACGGATCTGGGTGGAGCGCACGGGGGAGAGCTGGGGCGAGCCGGGGCCCATCGACGTCGTCACCGCGGAGGGCCGCTACCTGGGCACGGTGACCGGGCAGGCGCTGCCGGACGCGTTCAGCGCCTCCGGGCGCGCCGCCTAC
>DATABU010000487.1:0-6878 GCA_036259415.1 Longimicrobiaceae bacterium | reverse complement strand
GGGCGCCCGCCTCGCCGGCGGCCTCGCCCCCGCAGGCGCCGAGTGCGAGCGGGGCGGTGAGGACCGCCGCCAGGGCGGCGGCGCGGAGCGCGGTGCGTGCGGTGTCGGTCACGAAAAGAATCCTCGCGGCAAGGGGAGATGCCGGCGCGCGCCGCCGGGTCGATAAACTCCTAAGCATAGCACACTTGGGTCCGTTCTACCAGCGTCCCGCGCGCCGCGGTCCGCAAGGATGGTGCTCGCGTCCCGGCGGGGGTACGCCCCCGGATTGCATGCTCCTTGCGGTGTCGGCCTCGGCCCTGACCGGGGCCGCTCGTCCCGGAACCCCACACGCCGGAGGAACCCATGCGTCTCGTCCTCGCCCTGCTCGCAGCCGTGCTCCTCGCCGCGCTCCCCGCGCCCGCGGCCGCCTTCGAGTCCACCGACCCGGCGCCCGCCGCCGCGGCCCCGTCGGCGCCCGCACCCGCGACGGAGCTGGCCGCGACCGCCCCCGCGCAGGGGGAGACGGTGCGGGAGTCCGCGCGCGCCGAGAGCCTCACCCGGGAGCTGCGCGAGGAGCGCCAGATCGCGCAGCGCGGCAGCTTCTGGTGGCTGGTCGGCGTCATCGTGGTGGCCGGCGTCCTCCTGGCGGTTCTGCTGGACTGAATTCCGCCGCGCGGGCCCCGGCGTCTTGCCGGGGCCCCGCGTCCCCCGTTACCATTGCGCTCCGACGGCGCGCACCCACGCCCCGCTCCCCGCGCGGGCGGCGCCCGGCTCCCAACCGTCCGCCCGCCAGGCTCCACCCGCTGACATGAAGTCCAACGGCGACCGCAGCGAACGCGGGCGTGCCTCCCGTGCGCCCCGCCTCCACGCGGCGCGGCTCCCCGAGCCGCGCCGCATCCTCTCGTGGGTGTACGTCGGGCGGCTCTCCCTGGCGACCGCCATCTTCGGGGCGGTGCTCCTGGCCTGGAAGGCGTCGGACCCGGCGACCACCCTCTCCGCGTCGCTGATCCTCTTCCTCTCCGGGACCTTCACCGCCGGGTCGTTCTGGTACTCGCACCTGGCCCGCTCCGAGCCGCGGCAGGGCTTCCTCTTCGGGCAGGTGCTCTTCGACGTGGGGATGGTCACCTGGGTGATCCACCTCACCGGGGGGCGGGAGAGCGCCTTCGCGCCGCTCTACATCCTGGTGATCTGCGCCGCGGCCGTGCTCCTCCCCATGCTGGGGGGGATCCTGGTGGGGCTGCTCGCCAGCATCCTGTACTTCGCCGACATCGCCCTGAGCACTCCGGACGCCCTGGGCGACCCGGCGGTGCTGCTGCAGACGGCGCTCTTCGCCACCGTCGCCATGGTCACCGGCTACCTGGGCGACCGGCTGCGCCAGACGGGGACGGTGCTGGGCGAGATCGAGACCGAGCTGCGCCTCCTGCGGCTGGACACCGACGAGATCCTGGGGAGCATGAACTCCGGGATCCTCACCGTGGACGGCGCGGGGCGGCTGGTGTACATGAACGCGTCCGCCTCGGAGCTCCTGGGGCTCCCCTGGGCGGAGTGGGAGGGGCGACCGGTGCTGGAGGAGCTGGACCGCGCCGCGCCGGGGCTCGGCGGCATCATCCGCCGCTCCGCCGAGACCCGCCAGCCCATCGGCCGCTCCGAGACCTCCGGCGCGCCGGGGGGCGGGACCATCCTGGGGGTGAGCACCACGCTGATGGAGCGCCCCGACCCCGACGGCCCCCCGGTGACCGCCATCTTCCAGGACATCACCGAGCGCATGCGCATGGAGGCGCTCCGCCGCCGCGCCGAGCGACTGGAGGCGGTGGCCGGGCTCTCCGCCTCGCTCGCGCACGAGATCAAGAACCCGCTGGCCTCCATCCGCAGCGCCGTGGAGCAGCTCACCGGCGGCGGGGTGGACGCCGAGGACAAGCAGGTGCTGGAGCGGCTGGTGGTTCGCGAGTCCGACCGGCTGAGCCGGCTCCTGGCGGAGTTCATCGACTTCGCCCGGGTGCGGGTGCGCGACTCCGGCCCGGTGCGCCTGGGCACGGTGATCCGCGAGGCCGTGGACCTGGTCCGGGCCCACCCCGACGCCTCCGGCCGCTCCATCCGCCTGCACCTCCCGGAGGGGGAGGGCCCCGCCGTCCGCGGCGACGAGGACCTGCTGCACCGCGCCGTCGCCAACCTGGTGCTGAACGGCGCGCAGTGGGCGGGGGAGGGCGGGGGGGTGGAGGTGTCGCTCGACACCGTGCACTCCGACGTGCTCGCGCCGGAGCTGGGGGTCTCCGAGCTGGTCCGCGTCCGCGTCACCGACACCGGCCCCGGGATCCCCCCCGAGGACGCGGACGAGGTCTTCGCCCCGTTCTTCACCTCGCGCCCGGGGGGGACGGGGCTGGGGCTGGCGCTGGTGCAGCGCGCGGTGGACGTGCACGGCGGCGCCGTGTTCGTGGACCGCGCCCGCGCCTCCCCCGGTGAGGGCGCCACCTTCGTCGTCTACCTGCACGCCCTGCCCGAGCCCGCCGCCGAGCCCAGCCACACCCGCTGAAGGAGAGCCCCGTGAGCAACGCCGCCAAGATCCTCGTCGTCGACGACGAGACCGCGATCCTGGACACCCTCCGCATCCTCCTCAAGCGCGAGGGGTTCGACGTCCACACCGCCGTCGGCGGACGCGACGGGCTGGAGCGGCTCCCCGAGGTCCGCCCGGACGTGCTCCTCTCCGACGTGCGCATGCCGGCGGTGGGCGGGCTGGAGATCCTCATGGCGGCCCGGGAGATGGACCCCACCCTCCCGGTGATCCTGATGACCGCGCAGGCGTCTCTGCAGACGGCGATCCGCGCGGTCAACGAGGGGGCCTTCTACTACATCCAGAAGCCCTTCGCCAACGACGAGCTGGTGGCCATCTGCCGGCGCGCCGCCGAGTCGCGCCAGCTCAAGGTGGAGAACCAGGCGCTGAAGACGGAGATCCGCCGCCGCGAGCGCTCCGACACCGTGCGCCCCATCGGCAAGAGCCGCCGCTTCGCCGACGTGCTGAAGCTCGCCGACACGGTCGCCCCCTCCGACTCCACCGTGCTCATCTCCGGCGAGTCGGGGACGGGGAAGGAGGTGCTCGCCCGCTACATCCACGAGCGCTCCGACCGGACCGGCGGGCCCTTCGTCTCCATCAACTGCGGCGCCCTCCCCGAGACGCTGCTGGAGTCGGAGCTCTTCGGCCACACCAAGGGCTCGTTCACCGGCGCCGTCCGCGACAAGCAGGGGCTCTTCGTGGCCGCCAAGGGCGGGACCTTCTTCCTGGACGAGGTGGGGGAGATGTCGCCCGCCACCCAGGTCAAGCTCCTGCGCGCGGTGCAGGAGCGGGAGGTGATCCCGGTGGGCGCCACGGAGACGGTCCCCATCGACGTGCGGATCATCGCGGCCACCAACCGCGACCTGGAGGAGGAGATCCGCCGCGGCGCCTTCCGCAGCGACCTGTACTACCGCCTGAACGTCATCACCCTGCACCTGCCGCCGCTGCGCGACCGCCCCGACGACGTCCCCATCCTAGTGGACTACTTCGTCCAGCGCTTCGCGAAGACGCGCGGCCGGACCGTGCGCCTGGCCGAGGAGACGCTGGAGACGCTCCAGGGCTACGAGTGGCCGGGGAACGTCCGCGAGCTGGAGAACGCGCTGGAGCGCGCGGTGGTGCTGACGCCGGAGGGGGAGGAGGTGCGCCCCGGGACGCTCCCGGCGCGCATCACCGAGCGCGCTCCCACGCCGCTGGTCTCCGACCGGCTCCCGCCCAACCCCACGCTGGAGATCATCGAGCGCGCCTACATCTTCTGGGTGCTCCAGTCGGAGGGCGGCAACAAGTCGCGCGCGGCCGAGGTGCTGGGGATCGACCCCTCCACCCTGTACCGCAAGCTGATGCGCTACGAGATGGAGAGCTAAGGGGCCGATCCGGACCGCTCTGGAGCCGGACGAAGCCGGTGTGCGCGACTCCCCCCGCGCATATCTTGGGAACGGCAGGGCTCGCCCCGGACCTCCACCCCCCTGGTGCACCATGCTCCCTCCCCGATTCGGCCTCGCGACGCTCGCCTTCCTCCTCTGCGTCGCGCCGGCGGCGGCTCCGGCCGGCGCGCAGCAGCCGGCCCGGCTCGACGGCATCTACTACGGGCTGCGGACCAACCTCGCCACCGGGAGCGTCGACCAGGCGTACCTGACCTTCCTTCCCGACGGCCGGGTGGCGAGCGACGACCCGTCGGAGGGGCTCGCGGGGCCGGTGGACTTCGAGGACATGTGCAGGTATGGGCAGTGCGGGAGCTACGAGGCGCGGGGGGCCGAGGTCCGCATCCGCTGGCGGCACGGAGGCGAGGAGGTGTACGACCGGGGCGCGGCCGGCGAACTGAGGAGGCGGGGCCGGAGCCAGAGCTACCGGCCGGTGGCACCGCTGGACGGGATGCGGCTCGATGGCGAGTTCGCCATCGTGGATCCCGGAACCGGCCGGGCGGTCGTCGGCATCCGCTTCGGGCGCGACGGCGAGTTCCTGGAGAACAACCTGATGGCGTTCACCAGCTGGGCGATGCTCGCCCGCGGCGGGGAGCGGCGGGTCGCCGTCCCCCTCGGCTACGGCCGCTACTCCATCCGGCGCAACACGCTGGAGCTGCGCTACGAGAACGGTCCGGTCGCGCGCTTCGTGATCCTGATCCCGCCGGGGGAGCCGCAGACGCCCGCGGCCCGTACCATCCACGTCAACCGGGCGGTCCTCCCCCGGGTCCGCTGATCCCGCGGGCTCCGTGCTCCTCCGGTACAAAACCTGCCGTCTCATCCCGGTCCGGGGTGGGGGGAGAGGCCCGGTCTCCCTCCGCGGCCTTCCCGTCCCACCGGGCGGGTGCCGTGGAGGAGGAGGCGCGATGGACATCCTGCTGGCGGGGGACCGCTCCGCGGGCGCGCACGCGCTCCGCGCGCAGATCGAGACGCTGGGCCACCGGGTGCTGGGCCCCGCGGCCGGCGCGCGCGAGGCGTCGGCGGTGCTGCGCGCGCGCGCAGCCGAGGTGGCCGTGCTGGTGCTGGAGGACGCGGCGTGCGCGGGCGAGGTGGGCGCGGTGTGCCCGCTCCCCCTGGTGCTGGTGGTCCCCCGCCGCGACCCGGCCGTGGTGGAGCACACGACCGGGCTCCCCGTCTTCGCCTGCCTGGTGGAGCCGGTCGCACTGGAGCAGATCGGCCCGGCGATCCGGCTGGCCCGCGCCCGCTTCGACGAGCTGGCCGCGCTGCGCGTCGAGCTCGGCGAGGTGAGCCGCCGCCTGGAGCAGCGCCGCGCCGTGGAGCGCGCCAAGGGGATCCTCATGGAGGTGCGCGGGATCTCGGAGGGGGACGCCTACCGCCTGCTCCGCCGCGAGAGCCAGAACCTGCGCAAGTCCATGGCGGAGGTGGCGGGGACGGTGCTGGCGATGGAGGGGGTGTTCCGCGGCCGGGTCCGCGCGGAGCCCGGCGCGCGCGCCCCGTCGCGTGCCGGATAGGGCCTCCCTGCGGGGGCTGGAGCTGGTCTCCGTGGCCGGGGCGGGGGAGGCGCTGCTCGGCCCGCTGGGGCGCGCGCTGGACCGCCGCTTCGGCACGCGCTCGTTCCGCGGACCGCCGCTCCCCCTGCTGGAGGGGTGGCGCGACCCGGACACCGGGCAGTACCGCTCCGGCGACGTGGTGGACGCGCTGGTGGCCCGCGGCGACGCGCTACGTGCGGACGGCTCCACGCTCTGGTCGCTGGCGGTGACCGCGGCGGACCTGTGCGCGCCCGGGCGCACCTTCGTCTTCGGCGAGGCCACGGTGGGGGGGTGCTGCGCGGTGGTGAGCCTGGCGCGGCTGGACCCCGGCGAGGGGCCCCGCTCGCCGCGCCTGGCGGAGCGGCTGCTGGCCGAGGCCACGCACGAGCTGGGGCACGTCGCCGGGCTGGACCACTGCGAGCTGGGCGGGTGCGTCATGGTCTCCTGCCGCACCGCCGAGGACGTGGACCGCCGCCCCGGCACCTTCTGCGCGCGCTGCCTGGCGCTCCTGCCCCCGGCGGCGCGCTCCCTTCCTGCTTGATTCCGCCACGCCGGCAGCTTACCTTGGACCCTGCCGCTGCGGCATCCGTCGTACCCGCTGGCCGAAACGCATCCTCCCCGGCTCCACGCGCGGGTTTCACAGTGACCGAAAACCAGAGTCCCCGCTCCCTCCGCCGCGCCTACCTGGACTGGGTGGAGGAGCAGGTCGAAGCGTTCAAGGACAGCGTCCCCCGCGGCGACCTCCTCCGCCTGGCCGACGAGGTGGTGACCGATCTGCGCGTGAGCGCGGAGGGGCAGTACCAGCTCACCGAGCTGCTGCTCTGCACCGCCATCGACCGGCGCATCGTCCGCATGCTGAAGCTCCCGGGGTACCGCGCCTGGTGCGCGGAGCGCCGGGAGCGCGCGTCGCGCTCCCGCGCCGTGGTCTCCGCGGCCCCGGCCGCGCCGGCACCCGTGCCGCCCGCGCCGGAGCCGGAGGAGGTCCTGGAGCCCATGGAGAGTGTCGCATAGACACGGGAAGCCCGTGGCGTTCCGACACGGCCCGGACGCCCCGGGTTCCCGGACGGCTCCCTAAGTGGAGGATTGACAGGCGGTTGCGAAAGCGCGAGCTTCAGGTATGTAGCGTGCGTAGACAGGCACTCAGCGCGTGGCGCTGACCGTGCCTTTTTCAATACAGGTTACCCGCATGTCCAAGAACGCTGACCGGGACGGCGCCCAGGGGCGCGACCCGAGGGGGATCGAGGTGCAGGACGCGACGCCCTGCCGCCCGCGGCCGCGCGCCGTGGCCTTCGTCTGGGGGCCGGAGGTCTCGCCCGCGCCCTCGCTCCCCTTCGGGCGGTGGAAGACGGCGGTCCCCGCCGCCGCATAGAAGGCAGGACGCAGAACACGAAGGCGCCCCCCCCC
>DATABU010000486.1:0-5429 GCA_036259415.1 Longimicrobiaceae bacterium | reverse complement strand
GGCGGATTCCGGGAGGCCGGGACCGCCGCGCCACGGAGCCTCCGGCTCCGACGGCGTCCACGCCCGATGTTCCACCTGAACGAAGGAGGTGATCCCTTGGCCAATTCGAATGCTGTCCGTTCCCTGACCCGGGCAAGCGATCGCCGCGTCGGCTGACGCCGACTTGCGAAGCGAACGTTCTCCGCAGCGGCGCGGGCCGATCGGCATCGCGTCGGGGAGCGGCAGAGCCAGGACCGCCGGATCTTCGGATCCGGCGGTCCTTTTTTCGTGCCTGCCGCCGGTGACCGGTCATGATACCGTAAACGAACGTTCCCGCCAGGGCGCCGCTCCCCGGCGCCGGTCCGTTACCGCGCGAAAGCCCCGGCGTGATGCTTGCGGGCGAGACTCCTGTCGCCAAAGGTCTGGTGCTCGGCGGACCACGGCAACCCACACCTCCGGAGACAGCATGCGTCACTTCTACGGTGCCCTCGCGCTGGGCGTGCTGGCGTTCGCCTCCGCCTGCGCCGACCGCGCACCCCTGGACCCCTCGGTCCGGCCGGAATCGGTCTTCTCCACCGCGTCCGAGCCGCGGCTCGTCGTCAACGAGGTCATGGCGGACCCGGCCGCCGTCGCGGACGACGCCGGGGAATGGTTCGAGGTCCACAACTGGGGCGCGAGCGCGCTCGACCTGCAGGGGTGGAAGATCGCCTCGAACAACGACGCCGTGCACACCATCGCCTCCTCCGTGGTGGTCCCGGCGGGGGGGTACGTGGTCCTGGCGCGCAACGGGAACGCCGGGCAGAACGGCGGCGCGACGGCTGGCTACGCGTACGGCACCGGGATCACGCTGGCGAACGGGTCCGACTGGCTGGCGCTCCGCGACGGCTCGGGAGCGACGGTGGATTCGGTGGCGTGGAGCAGCTCGGTCCCGGCGGGCGCCTCCCGCGGGGTGAAGGATCCGTCGAGCGACAACCTCGACGTGAAGGGGGCGAACTGGACGACGCAGACCTCCACCTTCGGGGCCGGCGACCGGGGAACCCCGGGGGCGGCGAACGACGGCTACGTCGCCCCGGTCGCCGCGATGACGGTGAGCCCCTCGGCGCCCGGGATCGCCGCGGGCACGACGCAGCAGTTCACCGCCGCAGCCACCGACGGCGGCGGGAACCCGGTGTCCCCCGCCTTCGCCTGGACGAGCGCCGATCCGGCCGTCGCCACGGTGGACGGGAGCGGGCTCGCCTACGGCGTGGCCGCGGGGACCACCACCGTCCGCGCCACCGCCCCCAACGGCACCTTCGCGGAAGCCACCCTGAGCGTGGCGCCCGGGAACGCCGGTGAGGCGCTCCTGGTGCTGAACGAGCTGATCCCCAACCCCGCCGCCGTCGCGGACGCCGCGGGGGAGTGGGCGGAGGTCTACAACTGGGGCTCCGCCGCCGCCAACCTGCACGGCTGGACCCTGGCCTCGGGCGGGGACGCGGCGCACACCATCGCCGCCACCGTGGTGGTCCCGGCGGGCGGGTACGCGGTCGTGGCGCGCAGCGGGAACCCCGCCGAGAACGGCGGCGTCGCCGCGGACTACGTGTACGGCACCGGGATCAACCTGGCCAACAGCTCGGACTGGCTGGCGCTGCGCGACGGCTCGGGCGCCACGGTGGACTCGGTGGCGTGGAGCAGCGCCCCCAACGGGGCCTCCCGCGGAGTCAGGGACGCCGCGCAGGACAACACGCTCACGGGCGGGAGCAACTGGACCGCCCAGAGCACGGTGTTCGGGAGCGGCGACCGGGGGACGCCCGGCGCGCGCAACGACGGGTACGTGTCCCCGTACCCCCCGGGCCCTCCGGCGACCGTGTCCGTCTCTCCCTCGATCCTCAACCTCGAGGTCGGCAGCACGCAGCAGCTCTCCGCCGCGGCGACCGACGCCAACGGGAAGACCACCTCCGCCACCTTCGCCTGGAGCAGCTCCAGCCCGAGCGCCGCCACGGTGGACGCCACGGGGCGGGTCACCGCCGTCGCCGTGGGCTCGGCGACGATCCGGGCCACGGCGGACAACGGCGTCTACGGCGAGGCGGCGGTCAGCGTCGTCACGCCTCCGCCGCCGGGGAGCGCGTCGGAGCTGGTGGTGCGGGTGCTGGACATCGGCCAGGGCGACGCCAACCTGATCACCAACGGCACCAGCCGGGTGCTCATCGACGGCGGGCCGGACTCGCTGCGCATGGGCACGCTGCTGGACTCGCTCGGGCTCAACGGCTCCACCATCGACGTGGTGATCCTCTCGCACCAGCACTACGACCACCACGCCGGGCTGCGGGAGCTGTTCGCCGCGTCGCGCAACATCACCGTCCGCTACTTCTTCGAGAACCGCGACGCGTACAGCAACGCGGCGCTCCAGCAGCTCCGCGACTCGGTGGACGCGCGCGCCTCGCGGGGACAGCTCACGGTGCGCGACACGGACGACCCCTGCGGCAACGGCTCGGCCGTCTGCACCGTCACGCTGAACGGCGGGGCGAAGCTGCACGTCATGCGGCCCAACCCGGCGGGCTCCGCCCCCAACGACCGCTCCACCCCGGTGAAGCTGGTGGGCCCGGACTCGGCCAGCTTGAGCATGTGGTTCGCGGGCGACGCGGAGCACGAGGCGCAGGACTGGTTCGTGGGCGCCGCCGGCTACGACGTCTTTCCGGGGATGAAGGTGAACGTGGTGAAGGCGAACCACCACGGGAGCTGCAACGGGGTGCAGAGCAGCTTCGTGCAGGCCACGGACCCCGACTGGGTGACCTTCTCGCTGGCCGCGGACAACGGCTACGGCCACGTGCACACGCAGACCAAGGCGATGTACTCGTCGTACGGGAAGCCGTGGTACCGGACCGACCAGAACGGCACCGTCACCATCCGCTCGCCGGGGACGCCGGGGGGCGGGTACACGGTCTCGGTTACGCGGGGAGCGTCCAGCAGCAACGGGCCGGTGGACCGGGCTTCTTCTCAGACGGGGTGCAATCCGCTGCCGTGACGTAGAAGAGAACTGCAACGGCGGGGGGTGGGCGTGCCCTCGCTGGCGCTCGGGTCGGGCTGCGCGCTGCGTAAGCGGGCACACTACGCCCGCTAACGCAGCCGAGCCCCGCGGTACTGCTGCGGCGCTACGCAGCGGCCCTGCCGGGCGCGCATCCCTCACGCGGGCTTCCAGACGGGGCAGGGAACGATGCCTCCGCAGGGGCGGGGAGAGTCGAGTAGGGCCGCACGAACCTCTTGACCACCGGGAGCGTCGCGCCGTATCCTGTGCATTGAGGCGCTTAATATGCGCACGTGCGTGACTCGGTTGCCATCTACGCGGAGGGAGACCCATGCGGCGTTTGACGGGGAAGCTGTTCCAGGGCGTTTTCGGCGCGCTGGTGGTCGGTGCCCTCGGCTTCGGCGCGAGCCAGGCTTTCGCGGAGGGGGCGGCGGCGGCGTTGCCCGGCTGCAACCTCATCGAGTGCAGGGCTGCCTGCACCGCGCGCTACGGAGAGGGCACCCAGGCGGCCTGTGTCCGGACCACGACCGCACAGTACGTGTGCCAGTGCTACCCGTGACGTGGCTCCCGGACTGGTGAGCGAGCCGCCCGCTCCTCCCTCCCACCCCGCCCCGGCGCTTCCCACGAGGCGCCGGGGCGGTGCGGTTCGTATGCGGTGCCGTGTGGTGCGGGGTCCGGGGGCGCAGTACCTTCCCGCCGACGGACCTGCCCGGCGGGGCGGTCCGGGGCATCCCCGGCAAGGAGGACGGCGGTGGCGAACCAGGCGGCGGGAGACGGGCGGGTCTGCCGGATGGCGGAGGGGCTCGTCGGGTCGGAGATCCTGAAGATCGCGGGGGAGATCCGCGCGAGCGTGGCGGCGGGGGCCGAGGTCTGCAACCTCACGGTGGGCGACTTCAGCCCGGCGGAGTTCCGCATCCCCGCCTTCCTGGAGGACGCCGTCTGCGAGGCGCTGCGGGCGGGGGAGACCAGCTACCCGCCCTCCGAGGGGATGGGCGCGCTGCGCGCGGCGGTGAGCGACTTCGACCGGCGGAGGCTGGGGCTGGAGCACGGGCCCGAGCGGGTGCTGGTCACCGGCGGGTCGCGGCCGGGGATCTACGTCGCCTACCGGGCGCTGGTGGACCCCGGCGACCGCGTGGTCTATCCCGTCCCCTCCTGGAACAACAACCACTACTCCCACCTGGTGGGCGCCGAGGGGGTGCCGGTGGTCTGCCGCCCGGAGGACGCCTTCCTCCCCACGCGAGACGCGCTGGAGCCGGTGCTCCGGGGCGCGCGGCTCCTGGCGCTCAACTCGCCGCTGAACCCCACCGGCACCGCGTTCACCGCCGCGGCGCTGGAAGAGGTCTGCGACCTGGTGCTTGAGGAGAACCGCCGCCGCGGGCCGGGGGAGCGGCCGCTGTACGTGATGTACGACCAGGTGTACTGGATGCTCACCTTCCCGCCGACGGAGCACGTGCACCCGGTCGCCCTCCGCCCGGAGATGGAGCCGTACACGGTGTACGTGGACGGCATCTCCAAGGCGTTCGCCGCCACCGGGGTGCGCGTGGGGTGGACGGTGGCGCCCCCGGACATCACCGCGCGCATGGCGAGCATCCTGGGGCACCTGGGCGCCTGGGCCCCGCGCGCCGAGCAGGTCGCCACCGCGCGCCTCCTCGCCGAGGACGACGTGATCGACGCGTACCACGCCACCCTGAAGGAGGGTGTGCGGGCGCGGCTCGACGCGCTCCACGCCGGGCTGGCGCGCCTGCGCGAGGCGGGCTTCCCCGTGGACGCCATGGTCCCCATGGGCGCCATCTACCTGAGCGCGCGCTTCGACCTGCACGGCCGCGCCGCGCCCGGGGGCGGCGTCCTGCGCACCAGCGACGACGTCCGCCACTACCTGCTGGAGGCCGCGGGGCTGGCCGTGGTCCCCTTCCAGGCGTTCGGGATGCGCGGGGACACGGGCTGGTTCCGCCTCTCGGCCGGCGCCGTGTCTCTCCCCGAGGTCGAGGCCATGTTCGGCCGCCTGCGCCGCGCGCTGGAGGCGCTCGGGGAGGCGCCGGCCGGGCGCTGAGCCCCGCGGGGCGCCATCGCCCATGTGACTGGAAGCGCCCGCTTCTCGTCAGGCCGGGTGAGATGGCGCCGGCGCCCGGCCGGCCCCGAGTGCACCGCTACGCCGCAGGGCCGCATGCTGCATCCCGTGAAGGCCACGTCCGCCCTCCTCCTCGCCCTGGCGCTCGGCGGCGGGTGCGAGGTGGCGACCGAGGCCGCCCCCCCCGTCCCGACCCAGGTGCGCATCGCCGGGGACAGCGTGCACCTCCACGTGGGCGAGGGCGCCGTGCTCCCCGCCGCGGCGCTCGACGCCGCGGGCAACCCCGTGGAGGACGCGCGGCTCGCCTGGTCGTCGTCCGACTCGACCGTGGCGGCGGTGGACTCGGCGGGGCGCGTCACGGCCGTGCGGCCGGGCCGCGCC
>DATABU010000485.1:0-3756 GCA_036259415.1 Longimicrobiaceae bacterium | reverse complement strand
CGGCCCGCCCCCTCCCCCTCTCACGCCGGCAGACGAGGCAGGGCGCGATGGCAGACGCCGCGCAGACCCGCTACGCGCGGGTGAAGGAGATCCTGGACCGGGCCGCCGCCGGGAGCGCCGCCGACTACGGCGGCGCCGGCGCGGCGTTCTGGAACCTCCCGCTGGAGCAGCTCAAGACGGTGACGGTGCACGGCGTCCGCATGGTCGCGGACGAGCCGAAGCGCTCCTCCTGCTGCTGCTCCGGCGGCGAGCCTTCGTGCGCGCGCAGCGCGGCGTCGGGGCTGGTGCAGGGGCTGCGCGGCGAGGCGCCCTTCGACGGGTCGCGCTTCCCGCCGCTCCCCTGGGGCGGGGCGCGCGTGGCGCCGGACGACGTGGACTTCATCGCCCGGTGGATCGACGACGGCCTCCCCCCGGACGACCGCGAGCAGTCGTTCCCGGTCCCGGCGCAGGAGACCTCCTCCGGGCTGGCGGAGCTACCCCGCGAGGCGCGGGTGGAGTCGGTGGTGGAGGCATGGGAGGCGGCGGCGGTGGCCCCCAACGAGTACGCGTACGCCCGCGGCGAGCTCCGCCAGCGGATGAACGTGGACTGCATGTCTGAGGGGCAGAAGGAGCGGCTGCGCGAGGCGTTCCGCGCGCTCTACGAGCTGAACCGCTGGCCGGAGGACCGCCGCAGCTACAACAACCTGGCGCTCATCCACCAGAACCACTGCCAGCACGGGTGGGAGCGCTTCCTCCCCTGGCACCGCGTATACCTTTACGAGTTCGAGCAGGCGCTGCAGGACCACTTCCCCGACGTGACCATGCCGTACTGGGACTGGACCATGCCCCAGTACCGGCCGGAGTGCCCGGACCTGGGGTGGCGCATCCCCCGGGCGCTGCAGGCGTACCTCACCGACGCCTCCATCCGCCTCCTGGAGCGGGGCGACCCGGCCCTCCCAACGGACGCGGCGCAGGCGCTGGAGGCGGCGTTCGTGACGCCTCGGCGCGCGTACTTCACCTCGCAGACCACCTTCTTCGCCCGGACCCGCGAGGTCCTGGTGCAGGCCGGGTACGGCGAGCAGCAGGCGAAGGACCTCACCTCCGGCGCGTACCGGGAGCGCTTCATCGACGCGCTCCTCCTCTCCAACTCGCTCTGGTACCCGCTCCGCTTCCCCGGGGAGTACCAGGCCAAGGGCGGGAAGCCGATCACCATCAACCAGAGGTTCAACTACCACTACCCCTCGGCGGAGGACGTGGAGCAGATCATGGCGCTGCGCACCTTCCGCGACTTCGGCGGCGGGAGCCTGTACAACGACTCCTTCGGCTTCCTGGACCAGAACCCCCACAACACCATGCACCTGTGGACGGGGGGGCAGAACCCCGACTTCGTGGACGAGGACGCCGCCCCCGCGCAGCTGCACGGCAACCGCAACCGAGGGGTGAAGGTGGCCGGCCGCCGCTTCCACACGCGCGACGACCTGTACTCGCAGCCCCAGTTCGGGGACATGTTCAGCAACCTGACCGCGTCGTACGACCCGGTCTTCTGGCCGGTGCACGCCAACGTGGACCGGCTCTGGTGGGAGTGGCAGCAGCTGCATCCGCACGCCGACCCGGCGGACCTTGGCGCGGTGCTCACCCCCTGGAGCTACACCATGGCCGACACGCTGGACATCGCGCGCTTCGGCTACGAGTACGTGAAGAGCTCCTTCCTGATCCCGGTGGGGCTGGAGACGCCGGTGGGGCGCTTCGTGTCGCGCCCCATCGACGTCCCCGAGGCGGTGCGCGACGCCGCCGGCCGGGGCAAGGTGGAGGTGCGGCTGCACCGGGTCCCGCAGCTCGTCCGCTCCTGCTTCATCCGCGTCTTCCTGAACCTGCCGGACGCGAACGCCGACACCCCCATCGACCACGCCAACTACGCCGGGTACCTGGCCGTGTTCGGCCACGGGCCGTGCATCGGCGGGCCGGGCCACTGCGAGGTGCCGGAGCGGCGCCCCTACGACCTGCGCCCCCGCAGCCACAACACCCCCCGCAACCACCGCGTGGACGTGTCGAAGACCGCCCGGCGGCTGCTGGCGGAGGGCGCCGCCTCGCTGCGGATCACCCTGGTGGTGATCGGCGTGGACTACTGCGAGGACGACGGGCTGCTGCGGATGGACGGCGTGTCGCTGAACTTCCTGGACTGAGGCGCGGACCTATGCCCACCACCTACAGGATCCACCCGGCGATCGGGATCGCGCGGCTGGGGAACAGCCCCGACGAGTTCTGCATCTCGCCGGAGGAGCCGGCGGCGCTGCCGCTGGACTGCGACGAGCGCGGCAACCCGCTCCCCTCGCCCGACGGCGGGACGGAGCTGCGCATCCGCGCCTTCAAGGACGCGCACGGCCGCATCAAGCGGCAGGCGGCGCGCTTCCAGGTCTACGTGTACGACGACGAGAGCCCGGAGGGCCGTCCCCTGTCGCTGGGCGACCCGGTGGCGGGCGGCGGGAACCACGGGACGCTGGTGGACGTCCAGTGGCGGGTGTACCTGGCCAACAAGAAGGCGTCCTGGTACGAGTTCAGGCAGCTGGAGGGGGAGCACGGCTACGCCCCCGGCCACCCCCGCCGCAACGCCACCGTCACCGACCCCGAGGCGCGCCAGCGGCTCATCATCGACCCGGGCCCGCGCATCGTGGACGCCACCACGGTGCGCACCGCCCGCTTCGACCGCGACGGGTGGGACGTGTACGCGCCCACCTTCCCGCCGCCGCTCGTGCCCCACTCCATCGACACGCTGGGCGAGCTGCGCACCGACGACTCCGGGCGCCTGCTGGTGCTGGGTGGGCACGGGCACTCCGGCTCCTGGCGGGCCGACGAGTTCGGGGAGCCGCGCATCGACGACTACGCCAACAACGACGGCTGGTACGACGACACCTCGGACGGCCCGGTGATGGCGCGCCTGGTGATGTACTCGGAGCAGGTGGGGTCCACCCGCTTCATCGACGTGGAGTACCCGGCGTGGGTGCTGGTGGGCTACCCGGCGTACGTCCCGGAGATGCTGGACATGATCACCCTGGACGAGGTGCTGGAGGACCTCTCCATCCGCGAGTTCGCCACCCGCCCCGACCTGTACGGCGAGGCGGGGACCTGGGACCACCCGCGCCCGGTGGACCGCCGCGACCCCGGCGCGCTGGCGGTGTGGCGCGCGGGGCGGCTGCAGTGGAACCCGGCGTACCGTCCCTGGTTCTACCGCGACGTCTGGCCCATCCTCTTCCGTCCCGACCAGTTCAGCTACACCAGCAGCATCCTGGGGCAGAGCAACTTCCCGCACAACCAGTCCAAGCGGGGGAACTTCGACCCGGTGCGGCTGGGCGCGCCCCCCACCCTGGACGCCGAGCGGCTGCGGAAGTGCGAGCAGGGCCGGGTGAAGGACCACCACTCGGGGGAGCTGTTCGTCTCCAGCTTCCACCCGGCGCTGATGGTGCTGGAGCGGGAGGCCCGCGCCGCCCTGGGCGAGCTGGCGGGCGAGGGGGTGCCCGGCGTCCCCGCCGACCTGCGGGTGTTCGGCGGACGGCTCGCGCAGCGGCTCCGCGAGGCGGTGGCCGCGTTCACCCGCGCGGTGTACCCCGGCCACCCCGCGGAGGTGGAGCCGTACCTGGCCGGGTGGCGGACGCTGGGGCAGCCGGAGGCAGCCGGGCCGCCCCCGGTGGGCTCCGGCCCGGGGACCGGCTCCGCCCCCGAGCACCAGGGGCAGGGCCGCCGCCTGGCCGTGGCCGAGGCCCGCGCGGAGGCGGTGCCGCT
>DATABU010000484.1:0-4062 GCA_036259415.1 Longimicrobiaceae bacterium | reverse complement strand
TACGCGGTCGCGGTTGATCCGCATCCGCTGGACCCCGCCCACCCGTCCTGGGGCGACAGCCGCTACTTCACCGTCACGCTGTCGGCCGTGACGCGGCTGCGGGACCTGCTCACGCACCTGTACGTCCTGATCCCCGTGCTGGACGGGGCCAAGCACTACTGGGTGGGTGACGAGGAGGTGGAGAAGCTGCTGCGCCACGGCGAGGGATGGCTGGCCGCGCACCCGGAGCGCGACATGATCGCCGCGCGCTACCTGAAGCACCGGCACTCGCTGGTGCGGGGCGCCATCGCCCGGCTGGTGGAGCAGGAGGCGCCGGCGGAGGAGGAGACGGAGGCCGCCGAGACGGCGCGCGACGCGGAGGAGGCGGGGCTGGAGCGGGGCTTGAGCCTGAACGAGCAGCGGCTGAGCACCGTGCTGGCGGCGCTCCGGGCCAGCGGCGCGCGGCGGGTGCTCGACCTGGGGTGCGGCGAGGGGCGGCTGTTGCGGATGCTCCTGGCGGACCCTCAGTTCGCGGAGATCGTGGGGATGGACGTCGCCCACCGCTCGCTGGAGATGGCGGCCGACCGGCTGAAGCTCGCCCGGATGCCGCCGCGGCAGCGGGAGCGGATCCGGCTGATCCACGGCTCGCTGATGTACCGCGACCGGCGGCTGGAGGGGTTCGACGCGGCCTCGGTCGTCGAGGTGGTGGAGCACATGGACCCGCCGCGGCTGGCGGCGTTCGAGCGGGTGCTGTGGGAGTTCGCGCGGCCGGGGACCGTCGTCCTCACCACGCCGAACGCCGACTACAACGTCCGCTGGCCCACCCTCCCCGCGGGCCACGTGCGCCACCGCGACCACCGCTTCGAGTGGAGCCGCGCGGAGTTCCAGGCGTGGGCGGGGGGCGTGGCGGCGCGCTTCGGCTACGCGGTCCGCTACCTCCCCGTGGGCCCCGAGGACCCCGAGGTGGGGTCGCCGACGCAGATGGCGGTGTTCACCCGGGCGGACCGGGCGCCGGGGCTGGCGGCCGCGGCGGACGATCCGGCGGAGGACGCCGCATCGACGGAGGCGGGCGTCGCGCCGGGGGAGAGCGCCGGGGAGGCCGGCGGGTCCCGAAGCACGACCTGACGAAACGACGACAAGGAACCGGGTGTCACGAAGCTACCATGTCACGCGCGCCGGGATCGAGCGCGCGCTGCGCAGGCGCTGGCCCAGCCGCGAGCGGAGGCGCGCGGCGATCGGGCGGCTCCTGCGGGAGCACCGCCGGAAGCGCGAGGTGAAGCGGGCGGTGGGGCGCGGGCGGCGGAAGGTGTCGCTCGGCTTCGTCCCGGCGCCCGCGGAGGCGGTCGCGGTCCGCGTGGTGGAGACGGGCGTGTACGTCCACCACGCGGCGACGCTGGAGGACGTGCGCGAGGTGCTGCGGCGCCTCCCGCCGGGCGTGACGGACGGGCTGGCGGCGGTGGAGCTGCGGCTGGGGATCCAGGTGCAGCACGACGAGCGTCCGCCGGAGGGCGACGGGCCCGACCCGTTCACCGGGCGGCTGGGGGCCGAGCGGTACCCCGGCGTCTGGGCGGGGCGGGTGCTGGGGCGCTACCTCCCGGCGCACGGGCGGATCGAGCTCTTCGCGCACGTCTACGACCCCGCGATCCCCGACCGCGCGCTGTGGGAGGCGCTCCTCCGCTACGGCACGCTGCGGACGCTGGCGCACGAGGCGGCGCACCACCACGACGCCGTCCACCGCGTGGGGCGCGGGCGGTGGACGGCGCGGCCGGGCGAGCGGGCCGAGCGGTACGCGCGCGACCGCGAGGAGGCGTGGACGGAGGCGTGCGTCCTCCCATACCTGCGCGAGCGCCACCCCCGCGAGGCGCGGCTGATCGACGCGCTCCGCGAGCGGCTGCGGGCGATGGGCGCGACGGAGCGCGAGGGCTGACGCGGGCGGCGGCGGAGGCCGGCGCGGCGCTGAACGAGGCGGCGGAGCGGGCGATCCGCTTCGCCGTGGGATCACTTTTCTTCTGAATCTTCTGGAGAGCGAGACGGGAAGGACGGCCGGACGATGGCGAATCCACACCTGATCATTCCCGCGGGCACCCAGGTGGTGGTGCGCCGCGCGGTCACCACCGGCGCGGGGGCCCCGGTCTGCCCCGCGGGCGCGGTGGGGACGGTGACGGCCGCGCCCACCGACCCCACCCACGCCTACCGCGTCCGCCTCCCCAGCGGCGCCGAGGTGTCGCTGCGCCGCGACGAGCTGGGGATCCGCAAGCACGTGCAGGCGGGGCCGGTGGGCGACCCCGGCGGGGTGCTGCGGGAGCGGGGGCTGTACGAGCACGTCGTCTACCGCTGCGTGGTGGGGTCGCGGGCGTACGGGCTCGACGGCGAGGCGTCGGACGTGGACGTGCGGGGGGTGTACCTTCCGCCGGCCGAGGCGCACTGGTCGCTCTACGGCGTCCCCGAGCAGCTGGAGAGCCCGGAGACCGAGGAGGTCTACTGGGAGGCGCAGAAGTTCGTGGTGCTGGCCCTCAAGGCCAACCCCAACATCCTGGAGTGCCTCTACACGCCGCTGGTGGAGCGGGTGGAGCCGGTGACCGGGGAGCTCCTGCGCGAGCGGGGGCGCTTCCTCTCGAAGGTCGTCTACCAGACGTACAACGGCTACGTGATGAGCCAGTTCCGCCGCCTGGAAGCCGACTTCCGCGCCGACGGCGCGCCGCGGTGGAAGCACGCCATGCACCTGGTGCGCCTCCTGATCGCCGGCGTCACCATCCTCCGCGAGGGCCACGTCCCCGTGCGCGTGGAGACGCACCGCGACGCGCTGCTGTGCATCAAGCGCGGCGAGGTGCCCTGGCCCGAGGTCGACGCCTGGCGCCTGTCATTGCACCGGGAGTTCGACGCCGCCTACGCGTCGACGAAGCTGCCGGAGCGCCCGGACTACGACTGGGCGAACGACTGGCTGGTGCGCGCGCGGCGGAGCGTGGTGGGAAGTGCGTGAGTGCGTGAGTGCGTGAGTGCGTGAGCGCTCGCGTCATCACACGGTTGTCATTCCGAGCGGAGCGTCTGCGCGGAGGCCGGGTTCACACGGGATTGTGGACGCTCCCGAGGAATCTAGCCCGGGGCACACGCGAGCCGGCTTCGTGCCGCGGGGTGGGCGAGCGGGCGGGGCCGAGTAGATTCCTCGGGCGCCGCCGGACACTGGTGCGAGGGCTGGCTCTGCGCAGCGGCGCCGCTCGGAATGACAGGCCAGGTGGGATGTGAACAACGGATTTT
Source organism: Longimicrobiaceae bacterium (assembly GCA_036259415.1). Taxonomy (GTDB): domain Bacteria; phylum Gemmatimonadota; class Gemmatimonadetes; order Longimicrobiales; family Longimicrobiaceae; genus JAFAYN01. The sequence continues at coordinate 828 of DATABU010000484.1, read as the reverse complement.
CGAAGAGATACGGATCGTTTTCGTGGGAAGATGAAGGTGTGAGATGGTGGCGACGATGATGGACGCGCGGCTCATGGCCGAGGTCGAGACGCACCCGTACCCGCTGCTGTTCGCGACGGTGAGCGGGGCGCACCTGTACGGGTTCCCGTCCGCGGATTCGGACTGGGACCTGCGGGGGGCGCACGTGCTGCCGCTGGGGAGCGTGGCGGGGCTGGAGCCGGGGGAGGAGACGGTGAAGCTGTCGCACGTGCGCGACGGGGCCGAGGTGGACCTGGTGACGCACGACGCGCGCAAGTTCTTCGCGATGCTCCTGCGCGACAACGGCTACGTCCTGGAGCAGCTCTACTCGCCGCTGGTGGTGCACACCACCCCCGAGCACGAGGAGCTGAAGGAGATCGCGCGCGGGTGCGTCACCCGCGGGTGCGTGCGGCACTACATGGGCTTCGCCCACAACCAGTGGCGGCTCTTCGAGAAGGAAGAGCCCCGCCGGGTGAAGCCGCTCCTGTACGTCTACCGCGTCCTCCTCTCGGGCATCCACCTGATGCGCACCGGCGAGGTGAACGCGTCGCTCCCCGAGTGCAACGCGGAGGTGCGCCTCCCGTACGTGGACGAGCTCATCGCCCGCAAGCGGGCCGGCGCCGAGCACGAGACGCTGGCCGACGCCGACCCGGCCTTCCACCAGGGGGAGTACGTCCGGCTGAGCCGCGTCCTCGCCGAGGCCGCGGAGGCGAGCCGCCTCCCGGCCGCGCCCACGGGCCGGCGCGCGCTCCACGACCTCCTCCTGCGCATCCGGCTGGGCGCGGTGGCCGCCGCGGCGTAATCCGCCGC
>DATABU010000483.1:0-3793 GCA_036259415.1 Longimicrobiaceae bacterium | reverse complement strand
GTGCAACGTCGCCATCGAGTTCGGCTTCACGGGCGCGAACTCCACCAACGGGATGAGCTGCGCCTCCGGCGCCATCGCCGTGGGCGACGGGTGGCGGCTGATCCGCGAGGGAGAGGCGGACGTGGTGGTGTCCGGCGGGGTGGAGGCCCCGCTGGCGCCGCTCTGCTATGGCGCCTTCGCCATCATCCGGGCCATGTCCACCCGCAACGACGACCCGGAGCGCGCCTCCCGCCCCTTCGACGCCGACCGCGACGGCTTCGTCATGGGCGAGGGCGCGGCGACGCTGGTGCTGGAGGAGCTGGAGCACGCCCGCTGGCGCGGGGCCCGCATCTACGCCGAGGTCCGGGGCTACGGGACCTCCAACGACGCCCACCACATGACCGCCCCGCGCCCGGACGGGAGCCAGGCGGCACGCGCCATGCGTGCAGCCCTCCGGACCGGCGGGATCCGGCCGGACGAGGTGGACTACGTCAACGCGCACGGCTCGTCCACGCCGCTGAACGACTCGACCGAGAGCCGGATCATCCGCGACGTCCTGGGGGAGCACGCCGACCGCGCGGCGGTGAGCGGGACCAAGGGGTACCACGCCCACTGCCTGGGCGCGACCGGCGCCATCGAGGCGGCCATCTCGGTGCTCGCGATCCAGCGGGGGTGGATCCCGCCGACGCTGAACCTGGAGCGCCCCGGCGAGGGGTGCGACCTGGCCTACGTCACGGGCGAGGGGGCCTGCGGGCCGGTCCGCCGGGCGGTCTCCAACTCGTTCGGCTTCGGGGGGATCAACGCGGCGCTGTCGTTCGGGAGCCTGGGCGAGCGCGCGTTCCCGTTCGGGAACAATGCGTGAGCACCGGTGTCACAGGGTTCCAGGCAACGGACCGGTGACGGACTGTCCACGGATGGTTTGACATTCGAGGAGGGGCGTCTTACATTGCTCGGTTATGATTTGTCTTTTTCCAGGACAAGACGCCGGCATCGGTTGATCTGAGAGCAGCGGGCCTCGCACACCAACGAGGCTCCTGCTCTTCGTCTTTTTTCCCTAGATGAGCCGAACCCATGTTTCTGAGCTCCCGTGCGCTCGACTCCTTCGATCAGTACCTGCACGACGTCGAGAAGTACCCGCTGATCGAGGATCCGGCCGAAGAGCGGGCCCTGGCCCGCCGGGCCCGGGCAGGGGACAAGGAGGCGGCGGAGCGACTGGTCACGGCCAACCTGCGCTTCGTCATCTCCTACGTGAAGAAGTACCAGGGCCGCGGCCTCGGGCTGGCGGAGCTGGTGTGCATCGGCAACGAGGGGCTCCTCAAGGCCGTGAAGAAGTTCGACCCCGACAAGGGGGTGAAGTTCATCTCCTACGCGGTCTGGTGGATCCGCCAGACCGTCCTGCAGGCGCTGGCCGAGCAGACACGCTCGGTCCGCATCCCGCTGAACCAGAACTCCAACCTGGTGCGCCTCTCCCGCGTGGAGACGGCTCTGACGCAGTCGCTCGGTCGCTCGCCCACGGACGAGGAGATCGCCGACGACATGGGCGAGCCGGTGGACACCATCCGCGCCCTGCGCCGGGTGGCCGCCAGCGAGCTGTCGCTCGACGCCCCGCTCGACCGCGGCGACCGCGACTCGGCCTCGTTCGGCGAGCGCTTCGCCGGCTCCGAGGCCGACGAGATCGAGGAGGAGGTGGAGGCTCAGGCCCGCCGCGAGTTCCTGGAGCGGATGTTCGAGAAGTACCTCACCGAGCGCGAGCGGAAGATCCTCTACCTCTACTACGGGCTGGACGAGGGCGAGGAGCGCACGCTGGAGGAGATCGGCTCGCTCCTGGGCGTGACCCGCGAGCGGATCCGCCAGATCCGCAACCGCGCCTTCGAGAAGCTGCGCGAGAGCCCCGACGGCTCGGCGCTGGAAGGGTTCTGGGCGGTGTCCTGACCGTCCTGTCCTCCCGGCAGACGACTTCACCGCGGGGTGGAGGGGCGACGCCCCCCACCCCGCGCCCTTTTGCACCCGGTCCCCCGCGCACCACCCGATGTCCACCGCTTCGCTCGCGGAGCTCGTCCGCCCGCACTTCCCCGTCTTCGAGCGCCCCTACGGCGGCCGTCCCCTCGCCTTCTTCGACGGCCCCGGCGGGAGCCAGGTGCCCCGCGTGGTGGCCGACGCCGTCGCGGAGACGCTGCTCTTCCGCAGCGCCAACGTTCACGGCGCCTTCCCCACCAGCCGCGACGCGGACGAGGTGGTGGCCGCCGCCCGCGGGGCGGCCGCCGACTTCCTGGGCGCCGGCTCGCCGCGGGAGGTCGCGTTCGGCGCGAACATGACCACGCTCACGTTCGCCTTCGCGCGCTCGCTGAGCCGCGCCTGGGAGCCGGGCGACGAGGTGGTCGTCACCGACCTGGACCACCAGGCCAACGTGGCGCCCTGGCGCCGCGCCGCCGGGGACCGCGGGGCGGTCGTGCGCAGCGTCCCCTTCGACCCCGCCGCCATGCAGCTGGACCTGCACGCGCTGGAGGGGATGCTCACCCCGCGCACCCGGCTGGTGGCGGTGGGCGCGGCCTCCAACGCGGTCGGCACGGTCACCGACGTGGCGCGCGTGGCGGAGATGGCGCGCCGGGTGGGCGCCCTGGTGTTCGTGGACGCGGTGCACTACGCGCCGCACCGCCTGGTGGACGTGCAGGCCCTGGGCTGCGACTTCCTGGCCTGCTCCGCCTACAAGTTCTTCGGGCCGCACGTGGGGCTGCTCTGGGGGAAGCCGGAGCACATGGAGGCGGTCGTCCCCTACAAGGTGCCGCCCTGCTCCGACACCCTCCCGGAGCGCTGGGAGACGGGGACGATGAACCACGAGGGGATGGCCGGCGTCGCCGCGGCGGTGGACTGGATCGCCTCGCTGGCGCCGGAGCCGGGCGCGGGCCGGCGCGAGGCGCTGCGCGCGGCCATGGAGCGGATCGGGGAGCACGAGTCGGCGCTGTTCGAGCAGATGCTGGACGGGCTGGGGGCGATCCCGGGCGTGCGGATCTTCGGGCCGCCGCGGGGCGCGGACCGCACCCCCACCGCCGGGTTCACCGTGCGCGGCGTGCACGCGGACGAGGTCGCGCGGCGGCTGGCGGACGAGGGAGTGTGCGTCTGGAGCGGGAACTTTTACGCGACGGGCGTCATCGAAGGGCTGGGAATCGTGCAGGAGGGCGGGCTGGTGCGCGCCGGGGTGGCGCCGTACTGCACCGGGGACGACGTGCGGCGGCTGGTGGAGGGGGTGGCCGCGGTCGCGGCGGGAGCTGGCTCGGCGGCGGCGTAGCGGCAGCTGGGTGAGCGGCTGTTCCGGGCTGCCTTCGAGGTCGGGCCGCTCCGGCAGCTTTCTGCGCAGAGGTCGGCCGGGGGAGGCTCCTCCGGGGGGTGCATACCCCGAAGGAACTCGCCTGCGAGCACTCGCCCACCTGCGGAGATAGTTACTGGGAGTGGAGAGGCTCGGACATAGGCTCTCCTGCGGAGCCTCCCCCGGCCTCCCGGTCTCCGCCCCAGAGCCACACACCGCCTGCCCCGGCTGGGAGCCCGCGTGAGGGATGCGAGCGCGAAGCGGCGAGACCCGACAGCAGTATCGTCGGGGCTCGCCTCCGTTGGGCACAGTAGTACCGTGCCCTACGGAGCCGCAGCCCGACCCGGGCGTTAGCCGGGGGCACGCCCAACCCTAAAAGCCCTTTCAATACCCTGCTACCGCACCGGCGCGGGCGTGCCGTAGAGCAGCTTGCGGAGGGTGGCCGCCAGGTCGCCGGCGATGGAGGCGACGCGGACGGGGAGGGCGGCGGCGGGGGGCGCGGGGACGGTG
>DATABU010000482.1:0-18348 GCA_036259415.1 Longimicrobiaceae bacterium | reverse complement strand
CGAAGGCGTGGCGGGCTGGCTCCGCCTCCCGCTGCGGGTCCCGGGGGGGATGGGCGCCCTGCCGGAGCGGGCCCGCCGCCTGGGGGTCGCGCCGAGCTACCCCACCACGCTCGCCGAGCTGCCGCGGCTGCGGCCGCTGCTCGCCGGCCCGGAGCGGCGCTGGCCCGGGGCGGAGGCGCTGGCCCGGGAACTGGTCACCCTCCCGACGCACTCGCGCGTCGCAGAGGGGGAGCGCGACTCGATCGTTGCCCTGCTGCAGGCGCCCCGCGCCTGAAGTCTCGATCCCCCGTCTCCGGGAATCCTTCCCGATGGAGGCCGGATGGACCGACCCGCCGCGCCGGCAGGGTTGCGGCAACTCTCTTCCCGGTTTATAGTTGCCCCGTCACCAAAATCATACGGGGCTCGGCGGCCGCGCTTTCGGCCGCCGCCCTGGCGATTCACCGCCGGTGCGCAGACGCGCACCGGTCCCCGGCTTCCTGGCTGCCGGGACCCTCGCAGGGGTCCCTTGGAGTGTTCGCACGCTCCCGCGCCAAAGGAGCCTCCCGCGGATGCGGCTCGATCCAGCCGGCGGATCGCAGCGCACCGCACCCAATCCAGATTCGCTGCTCAGAGCAAAGCCGTCGAAAGGCGGTGGCGCAGAGCCACGGGACTAAGGCAGCTCCTTCCTGCTACGTTCGCCGGGCCGCCAGCGTCGCGACTCCCGCAGGGGATCGTGCCTGGCGGCCTGTCCTCCATTTCAGGCCCCACGCCCAGGTCACCTTCGCGGAATCGCTGCCGCCCGGCTCCCCGAGCCCGGGACGGCTCCGGCTGCTCGGGCCGCGGTCGCGGCTCCGAGGTACCCTCAACCCGGCACGGCGGAAAAAGGTGGTTTCATGGTCCTGAGACGGATGGCGGCGAAGTGGATCCTCGTGGCCGCTCCGGCGGCGCTCGCTCCCGCGTGCGGCGATGCGGCGACCGCCCCGGCAGCGGAAGACGCCCTGCACCTGAGCGTTACCGCGGCGACGCTGGAGCCGGGCGAGAGCCTGCGGATCCAGGTGTCCGCCGGCGCGCCGGCGGCGTGGGAGAGCTCCGCCCCCGCGGTGGCGTCGGTGTCGCGGGACGGGGTGGTGACGGCGGTCCGCGAGGGCGAGGCGGCCATCACGGCGGTCCGCGGCTCCCGCCGCGCGACCGCGCGCGTGCGGGTGGACGACGCCGGGGCGGGTCCGGGGCTTCTCTTCGAGGACGGGTTCGAGGCGGCGGAGGTCACACGCGGGCAGAACGGCTTCGCGTGGAAGGGTGGAGCCTACGTGAGCACCTCCACGGAGCGGGCGCGCAGCGGGAGCCGGGCGCTGAAGTTCCGCTTCGGTGACCTGGGGACCACCCGCGTGACGGAGCAGAGTCGGGCGCAGCTCAACTTCACCTTCCCGGCCATGACGGAGGTATGGCTGCAGTGGTACGCCTACTACCCGGACGGGATGGAGGGCATCCCCGGCGTGGGCGCCTACGAGCACGGCACCGCTACCCCGGACAACAACAAGCTTCTGCGCATCTACGCCGACGGGCACTACTCGAAGGCGCCCGAGTGGGGAGCCACCACGAGCGGGGAAGGCGCCGGGGCGGGCGGCGCGAGCAAGCTGCGGATCGACCACTTCGCGCCGACAGACAACTGGACGCCCAAGCGGCGCGCCGACGCGCCGTACCTGGTGGACCTGACGACGGACCGGGGCCGCTGGGTGCAGATCCGCTTCCACGGCAAGAAGGCGACGCCCGGGATGGCCGACGGGCTGATCCGCTTCTGGAAGGACGGCGTCCTCGCGGCCGAGGCCACCGGGCTGGCCCTGTACGACCCCACGGGGGCGCACGACCACTTCTCGGCGGGCTACCTGTACGGGGCGGCCAACTCCGGCTTCCCGCGGGAGACCGCCGTCTACGTGGACGACTTCAGGATCCACCGCGCCGACCCCGGCTGGTGATCCCGCGCCGGACTCGCGTCCGGCTCAGGGAGGGACGAGGCGGCAGGTCCGCCGCGGAGGACGCGCTGTCGCGACTTGCACGAGTCCGTGCAGTCCGCCGGGCGCCGACCGACCGCGATGGCCAGGGGCGCCGGCCGGATCTGGGAGGTAAACTGTTTCTGTTCTTGCGCTTGCGTGAATCGGCGCGGTTGCGGTGCCTCCTGGAACACCCGTTGCCAACCCATGTGTTCCGCCTCCCCTCAGGCAGTACAAATCCCTGATCGTCAACGCTGCTCATAGCAAAGCCGCCGAAAGGCGGTGACGCAGAGCCACGGGACTAAGGCAGCACCCGCTGCTATGTCCGCCGGGCCGCCAGCGAAGCGATTCCCCGTCCGGGAACCGTGGCTGGCGGCCTTTCGCGTCTCGCCGCTACGCCCGCCGGATGGGGCCGAGAAACTGGCACCCACAAACCACAGCGGGCCCAATGTACTCTCCCAGGAAGCTCGGTCTCGTCTCGTCCGTCCTCTGCTTCACGACGCTCCTGCAGTCGTGCGACTCCGGCATCACCGCCCCCCAGCTGGACGGGGGCGGTGAAGGACCCCCGCCCTCCGCTGTCGCCGACCTCCTGATCTCCCCGGAGGAATTCACCATCGGCACGGTGGGCGCGGCGATCAGGCTGGACGCCACCGTGCTGGACCCGAGCGGTGCGCCGGTCCCGGGCGCGACGGTGACCTGGGCCAGCCTGGACGTCGAGGTCGCCACGGTGGACGACGATGGACAGGTCACCTCCAGGAAGGAGGGGATCTCCCGGATCACCGGTTCGGCCGGCGGGAAGACCGACACGGTCGAGGTGCGCGTGTCCAAGGGGGCGACGCAGTCCATCGAGCTCGGCCCGCGCGAGACGGTCCTCGACGCCATCGGTGACACGGCACGGATCACCGCCGTGGCCCTCGACTCCAAGGGGAACCCGGTCTCCGCGTCTTCCGTGAAGTGGGCGAGCCTGGAGCCCGACGTCGCGAGCGTTGACGGCGGCCTGGTGACCGGGATCGCGCCCGGGGTCGCCCGGATCACGGGGCAGTACACCAGCAAGGCGGACACCGTGACGGTCACGGTGCGGCAGGCGGTCGCGTCCGTCGAGGTCACGCCGCCCGCGCCGACCGTGACGGCCGGGGAGACGCAGCAGCTGCACGCCGTCGCGCGGGACGCCCGGGGGAACGAGATCCCCGGCGCCTCCTTCGCGTGGGCCGCCTCCAACGCGTCGGCCGCGACGGTGGACGGGTCCGGGCTGGTGCGGGCCGTCGCCGCGGGGGTCAGCTACGTCACCGCCACGGCTTCCGGGAAGAGCGGGACGGCCACGGTGACCGTCGCACCCGCCCCGGTGGTCGTGGCGCCGGTGGCCTCGGTGAGCGTGGCGCCGGCCTCGACCTCGGTGGTGGTGGGCGGGGCGGCCCTGCTGGACGTGGTCGTCAAGGACGCGGCGGGCAGCGTGCTGACGGGGCGCCCGGTGGCGTGGAGCACCTCCAACGCCGCGGTGGCGACGGTGTCGGGGTCCGGGGTGGTGACGGGGGTGGCCATGGGGAACGCGACGATCACCGCCACGGTGGAGGGGAAGACCGGCAAGGCGTCGGTGAGCGTGTCCGCGGACCCGGCCGGAGTGGCGTCGCGGATCGTGGTGGCCCCGGGTGCGGACACGCTGAGCGCGCTGGGCGCCACGGCGCAGCTGGGCGCCACGGTCTACAGCCAGGCGGGGAGCGCCATGAGCGGTGCCGCGGTGACGTGGAGCAGCCTGGACGCGGGCGTCGCCACGGTGGATGCTGTCGGCAAGGTCACGGCGAAGGCCGCGGGGACGGCGCGCATCGTGGCGGCGAGCGGCGGCCTGAGCGACACGGCCACCGTGCTGGTGCGCCAGGTGGTCGCCGCCGTGTCGGTGTCCCCGTCGGCGCCGTCCGTCCAGACGGGCCAGACGCAGCAGCTCGCCGCCACGGCGAAGGACGCCAACGGCCACGTGGTGGCGGGCGCCTCCTTCACCTGGACGTCCTCGAACACGGCGGCGGCGACGGTGGACGCCTCCGGGATGGTCAAGGGCGTGGCCGCGGGGGTCAGCTACGTGACCGCCTCCGCGGGCGGCAAGAGCGCCGTGGCGACGGTGACGGTGTCGGCGCCCGCCGCGGCCGCGGTCGCCTCGGTCGCGGTCTCGCCCGGCACGGCGAGCGTCGCGGTGGGCGGGAGCGTGGACCTGGCCGCCGTCGCGAAGGACGCGTCGGGGAACGTGCTCACCGGGCGGTCGGTCGGCTGGGCGACCTCCAACGCGGGGGTGGCGACCGTCTCCTCCACCGGCATCGTCAAGGGCGTGGCCGCCGGCACGGTGACCATCACCGCGACGGTGGAGGGGAAGTCCGGCACGGCACAGGTGGCGGTGAGCGCCCCGATCTCGACATCGGCGCTGCTCTTCCAGGACGGGTTCGAGTCGGGCACGATCACCTCCTCCCAGAACGGCTTCGCGTGGAAGGGTGGAGCCTACGTGAGCACCTCCACGGAGCGGGTGCGCAGCGGGAGCCAGGCGATGAAGTTCCGCTTCGGCGACCTGGGGACCACTCTCGTGACGGAGCAGAGCCGCTCGCAGCTGAACTTCACCTTCCCGGCCATGACGGAGGTGTGGCTGGAGTGGTACGCCTACTACCCGAACGGCACCGAGGGCATCCCCGGCGTGGGCGCGTACGAGCACGGCTACGACACGCCGGACAACAACAAGCTGCTGCGCATCTACGCCGACGGGCACTACTCGAAGGCGCCCGAGTGGGGTGCCAGCACGAGCTCGGAGGTCTACGGTGTGAGCGGCAACAGCAAGGTGCGGATCGACTACTTCCCGGGTGACAGCTACGACAACTGGTTCCCCAAGCGCCGGGCCGACATGCCGCTGCTCCTGGACCTGGCGAAGGACCGGGGCCGCTGGGTGCAGATCCGCTTCCATGGGCGCAAGGCGACACCGGGCAAGTCCGACGGGCAGATCCGCATGTGGAAGGACGGACAACTGCTGGTGAACAACACCGGACTGGCGCTGTACGACCCCACGGGGACGCACGACTACTTCAGCGCGGGCTACCTGTACGGTGCGGCCAATTCCGGCTTCCCTCGGGCGACCGCCATCTACGTGGACGACTTCAAGATCTACCGCGGCAACCCCGGCTGGTGAGCCCCGGCGTCCGACCGGACGCGCCCGCGATACGACCGCCGCACGGCAACGTGCGGCGGTTTCGTTTGACCGCCGGGAGTGTTGCACGGGATCGACACTCCGCCGCGCGGTGTGGATCGTGCACGACACGGGACGCCGCGCCGGCCCCGCCCCCGGGGGCACCGCCGCTGGCACGGAACACGAATGCGCTCGGCCGGGCCGCGGCCGGCGCCGCGCCGCACGGACGGCACCCCTCCCGACCCCCGGAATGGCTCCAGGCACGAACGATTCTCCCGGCCCGGCGGAACCCTCCGGCTCCGGGCCCGGCGCACTCCCGCCCGTGACCGTGGCGGCCGTCGGCGACCTCATGCTCGGGGACTCGGCGATCTGCGTCGGCTACGGCCTGCGCAGCCGGTACTCGGGCGAGGGTGCCGACACGCTCTTCGACGGGGTGAAGCACCTCCTGGCCGGGGCGGACATGGTCTTCGGCAACCTGGAGACGGTGCTGTCGCACGCCGGCCTGGACCCGCTGAGCCTGTCCTCGGCGCAGATGCGGGGCGACCCCTCGTTCGCGGGCGTGCTGCGTCGCGCCGGGTTCGACGTGCTGAGCGTCGCCAACAACCACGCGGACCAGCACGGCGCGGACGCCTTCGCCGAGACGGTCGCCCTCCTCCGAGCGGAAGGGATCGCTTGCTGCGGTCTGCGCGGCACCGGCGCCTGGTGCTCGGAGCCGGTGCTCCTGGACCGGGGGGCGCGCGTCGGCGTGCTCGCGTACTCCCTGCGGCCGCGCCAGTACGGGAGCGCGACCCCTCCGTACGCGGAGGGGTCCTCGTTCGAGATCCTGGCGGACGTGCGCCGGCTCCGCGCCACGGTGGACCACGTGGTGGTGTCGCTGCACTGGGGCGAGGAGTTCGTCGCGCGCCCCTCGGCCGACGAGGTGACGCTGGGGCGCGCGCTGGTGGACACCGGGGCGGCCCTGGTGATCGGGCACCACCCGCACGTGGTCCGCCCGGTGGAGCGCCACCGCGCGGGCGTGGTGGCGTACAGCCTGGGCAACTTCGCCGCCGACATGGTGTGGCAGCCGCGCCTCCGGGAAGGGGCGGTGCTGCGCTGCCGGCTGACGGCCGGGGGGGTGGAGGGGGTGGAGGTCGTGGGGACCCGGATCGGGCCGGACTTCCGCCCGGTCCCGTCCGGGGAGCGCCAGGAGGTGGAGGCGGCGCTCGGGGCGGGGATGCCCGCGCCGGAGTACCGGCGCGCCGTGGCCCGTACGGTGCGCGCGCAGCAGCTCGCATCGTACGCCTACGCGCTGGCGAACGCCTGGCGGTACCCGCGTCCCATCCTGGCGCAGCTCGTCACCCGCACGATCCGCAACAAGTTCGCCGGGCTCGTCCCGCTCCGCTCCGCAGACCGCTAACCCGATGTCCAGCACCGCCACCCGGATCTACTTCCGCTCACCCGTGTGGGTGCAGAACGCGCTCATCTCCGCGTACGGGATGCGGCTGCGCTTCCTCCGCTACGGCGGCGCCCAGCGCCGGCTCCTCGACGAGCTCCTCCGCACCCAGTGGCGCACGCCGGAGCAGGTCGCCGAGGCGCAGCTGGCGCGGCTGAACGAGGTGGTGAGCCACGCGCGCCGCACGGTGCCCCTGTACCGCGACCGCCTCCCGGACGCGCGCCTCGCCGATCCCGCGGAGCTGCGCGATCTCCCCGTGCTGCGCAAGGACGACCTGCGCGCGGCGGGGCGCGGCGCGGTCTCGGGGCTCCACGCAGGTGGGCGCCTGGTGGAGATCCACACGGGCGGCACCACCGGCGCTCCGCTCACGGTCTACTGCGACCGTGCCACGCTGCAGCGCAACTACGCATTCTTCGGGCGGCTGCTCGCATGGACCGGCGCCGCGCCCGGCTGCCGTACGGCGACCTTCGCCGGCCGCACCCTGGTACCGCCGGCCCAGCGCGAGCCTCCCTTCTGGCGCATGAACGCCGCGGGGAACGCCCTTCTGTTCTCGTCCTACCACATCGCCCCCGACACGGTCGGGCACTACGTGGACCGGCTGGCGAGCTTCCGCCCGGAGCTGATCGACAGCTACCCGTCCAGCATCGAGCCCATCGCGCGGCACGTGCTGGAGCAGGGGATCACCGGGGTGCGGCCGAGGGCGGTCGTCACCTCGTCGGAGACGCTGACCCCGGAGGTGCGGAGCCTGGTGTCGGAGGCGTTCGGCTGCCCGGTGTTCGACTACTACGGCGCCGCGGAGATGGCCGCGCTGGTGACGCAGTGCGAGCGGGGCTCGTACCACGTCAACCCGGAGTTCGGGGTCGTGGAGCTCCTCCGGGACGGCATCCCGGCGGGGCCGGGGGAGGCGGGCGAGATCGTGGCGACGGGGTTCATCAACCCCGTAATGCCGCTGGTGCGCTACGCCACGGGCGACGTGGCGGCGTGGAGGGAGGGGGAGTGCGCCTGCGGGCGAGCCTTCCCGATGCTGGACCGCATCGAGGGCCGGCGCGACGACGTGCTCGTCACCCCGGAAGGACGGCGGGTGGGGCGCCTCGACCCGATCTTCAAGGCGGTGGGCTCCATCTTCGAGGCCCAGATCGTCCAGGACGCCCCGGACCACGTGCGGGTGAACGTCGTGGGGGGGATGACCGAGCCGGAGGAAGCGGCGCTCCGCAACGAGCTGGGGAACCGCCTGGGCCCGTCGATGCGCGTGAGCTTCGTCCGCGTGGACGCGATCCCGCGCACCGCCCGGGGCAAGTTCCGCTCCGTGGTGAACCTGGTGGCGGCCGGGCCGCCGCCGGGCTGAAGCCGGCTCAGCCGGCCAGTGCGTCCGGGGCGGGCGCGGCGCGGCGCCCTGCCGGGAGCCTCGCCGCGCGTCCGAGCGCCCGGAACAGGGCGACGGAGCGGCCGAAGAAGTAGGCGTAGTACAGCATCCCGAGCTGCACCACCTCGACGGGCCCCGACCGCCGGTACTTGGCGAGCGCGGCCGCGCCGCACAGCCCCGCCACCCCGGCGAGCGCGACCGCCGCCACCCCCGGCGCCGGCACCGCGGCCCCCGCCGCCGCCAGGTGCAGCGCGACGAATCCCACCGTGGCTTGCGCCACGCGCGAGCCCCGGACCCCGCGCAGCGACGCGAAGTCGCCCGCGCCGTGCCAGGCTTCGCGGCGGACGAACTGGCGCAGCGTCCGCGGCCAGCCGCGGTGCTCCACGGCCAGCCCGTCGTCCTTGACCACCTCGCCCCCCGCCGCCGTGACCCTCCGGCAGAGGTCGTAGTCCTCGCCCGTCTCCAGGCGCGCGTCGAAGCCGCCCAGCTCCTCGAACAGGGCGCGCGGGATGGTCATGTTGGCCCCCGGGAGGTGGTTCACCGCCGAGCGCTTGGCGGGGTCGAACCAGAGCCGCTCCACCCACGACGGCGGGTCGGTGATCCCCGGGGTCGCGCCCGCGATGGTCCGGGGCCGAGCGCGGAAGCGGTCCAGCATCCGCTCCAGCCCCCGGCCCCACCCCGCTGACACGACCACGTCCCCGTCGACGAAGGCCAGGACCTCCCCCGCGGAGAGCGCCACCCCCGTGTTCCGCGCATCGGCCACCGTGCCGCGGGGGTGGTGCACCACGCGAACGCCGCGGCTCCGCGCGATCTCCGCGGTGCCGTCCGTGGAGCCATGGTCCACCACCGTCACTTCGTAGGGGAGGCGCTCCCCCACGGCCGCGGCGATGCTGTCCAGGCAGTCCCCGATGTGCGCGGCCTCGTTGCGCGCGGGGATCACGATCGACACTCGGGGGCGGACGGGCATGGATGGTCTGCCGGGTGGGTGCGGGGTGCGCCGCGCGCCTTGCGCGGCGCGGCCGGGGAATGCAGGTATCAGACCCGGCGCGGACGGGCCGCCGCCGGCCCCCCGGCGTGGGGCGGGCCGTCCGCCGCGTTGCGCGCGCGCAACATCTGTTGCCGCCCCGGTGCAGGCCCTCGCCCGGCCTCCCGCGCCGCAGGCCGCGAAGCCCGCGGCGGGGTTGTTGCTGAGGGACGCTCGGCTCCCTGCCGCCGATCGGCCGGGGTGGGTGGATCCGAACCCGGTACCGAATGGCCCCGAACCGTCCGCGGCTCCTCTTTCTCGCGCAGACGCTCCCGTATCCCCCGGACAGCGGGGTGGCGATCCGCACCCTGAACGTGCTCCGCCTCCTGGCCCGGGAGTTCGACGTGACGGCGCTGTGCTTCTACCGCCGGGCCGTCCGCCCCACGGCGGCGCAGGTGCGGGAGAGCCTCGCCGCGCTCGGGGCGCTGGCGCGGGTGGAGGCGTTCCCCATCCCGCAGGAGCACAGCGCGCCGCGGCTGCTCCGGGACCACCTGGCCAGCCTCCTGCGGGGGCGCGTCTACACGGTGGCCGCCTACGACTCGGCCGGGTTCCGCGCCCGGCTGCGGGAGCTGCTGCGGGAGGGGCGGTTCGACCTGGCGCACGTGGACAGCCTGGACCTGTCCGGTTACCTGGACGAGATCCCCGCCGCGGTGCCGGTGGTCTGCGCGCACCACAACGTGGAGTCGCGGCTGCTGGAGCGCCGTGCCGGGGCGGAGCCGTCCCTCGCGCGGCGGGCGTACCTGCGGCACCAGGCGCGGCTGATGCTCCGCGAGGAGCGGCGCTGGTGCCCCCGGGTGGCCCTGAACACCGCCGTCTCGCGGGAGGACCGCGACGTCTTCGAGCGGGCGGTACCCGGGGCGCGCTTCACGGTGGTCCCCAACGGGGTGGACACCCGGGAGATCCGTCCCGCGGCGGAGGACGCCCCGCAGGAGGGGCTGGCGTTCGCGGGGGGGTACGGCTGGTTCCCCAACCGGGACGCGCTGGCCCACTTCTGCGCGGACGTGCTGCCCCGCCTCCGCGACAGCGGGTGCGACCCGCCGGTGCGCTGGGTGGGCGAGGCTCCCGAGCAGGTCCGCCGGGAGTACCGGGAGCGCCACGGGGTCGAGCTCACCGGCTACGTCCCCGACGTGCGCCCCCACGTCCAGGGCGCCGCCTGCTACGTGGTCCCGCTGCGGGTGGGCGGGGGCACGCGACTCAAGATCCTGGAGGCGTGGGCGATGGGGAAGGCGGTGGTCAGCACCGCCGTCGGGTGCGAGGGGCTGGACGCGCGCGACGGCGAGAACATCCTGGTGCGCGACGACCCGGGGGAGTTCGCCGCGGCGGTGCGCCGGGTGCTGGACGACGCGTCGCTCCGCCGGCGCCTGGGGGAGGCCGCCCGCCGCACGGCGGTCGAGGTCTACGACTGGGACGTGATCGGGGTGGAGATGGTCGGGGAGTACGCCGCGCTGGCCGGCGCGCCCGGGGCGCGGGAGCCGGTGCGCAGGATGGCCTTCCTCCGCTGAGGGGACAGCGTCCGCACGGCGGCCGCCGCGCGGGTTGAACCACTGGAGAGGGGCGCCGCGGCGCGTCCCGGGGGGAGCACGTTCGTGGGCCAGATCAAGACCATGGGCAGGCACACCATGGTGTACGGAGCGGGGGTCGTGCTGGGGAAGCTCGCGAGCTTCATCATGCTCCCCGTCTACACCCGCTACCTGACGCCGTCCGACTACGGCGTGCTGGAGCTGCTGGCGATGACCATCGAGGTCATCGGGACGGTGGCGGGGGTCGGGCTCGCCTCCAGCGTCTTCAAGTTCTACGCGGACGCGTCGGGGCGGGAGGAGAAGAACACCGTGATCGGCACCGCCGCCATCAGCGCGGCGGCCCTCGCCGCGGTGGCCACGGTGCTCGGGCTGCTGGCGTCGCCGCTTCTGAGCCGGCTGGTGCTCGGCGAGCAGGGCGACCCCGCCTACTTCCGGATCTTCTTCCTGATCTACTTCCTGCAGAACTTCGAGTACGTCCCGCTGATGCTGATGCGGGCGCAGAACCGGTCGCGGCTCTTCGTCTCGCTGAACGTGGCGAAGCTGGTCGTGATGCTCGGGCTCAACATCTACTTCGTCGTGTACCTCCGCCAGGGGGTCATGGGGGTGCTCACCAGCAACCTCATCACCAGCACGCTCCTGGCCGTCGGGCTCACGGCATACATGGTCCGGAGCGTGGGGCTGCGGTTCTCGCTGGGTCGCTTCCTGTCCATGGCGCGGTACGGGAACCCCATGATCCTGTGGTCGCTGGGGACCTTCGTGCTGGTGTTCGCGGACCGCTTCTTCCTGAACCACTACACCGACACCGCCACCGTCGGCATCTACTCGCTGGCCTACAAGTTCGCGTTCATCCTCACCGCCTTCGCGTACCGCCCCTTCCGCATGGTGTGGGAGCCGCAGCGGTTCGAGATCGCCAAGCGGCCCGACGCCGCCGAGGTGTTCGCCCGGATCTTCCTCTACATGAACGTGGTGGTGGGGGGGATGGCGCTGGTGCTCACGCTGTTCGTCCGGGACTTCCTCTCGCTGATGTCCGCCCCCGCGTTCCGCCCCGCGTACACGTTGGTTCCCGTCCTGGTGGCGGCGCAGATCCTGTTCATCTGGGTGAGCTACTGCAACCTGGCGCTCTTCGTGAAGAGCAAGACGCCGGTGATGGCGGCGGTGGCGGTGGTGGGAGTCGCCGCCACGCTCCTGCTGAACTTCCTGCTGATCCCCCGCTTCGGGATGTACGGCGCGGCGCTCGCCACCTTCCTGGCGTACGGGCTCCGCTTCGTCCTGATCTTCCGCACCGCGCAGCGGCACTACCCCATTCCGTACGGGTGGCTGGCCGTCGCCCGCCTGTACGCGATCCTGGGGACCGCGGTGGCGCTGCGGTTCGTGGTGCAGCCCGACGCGCTCGTCGCCTCGCTCGCGTGGAGCGCGGCGCTGCTCCTGGGCGCCGCCGGGCTGGTCTACCTCCAGGTCCTCGGTCCGCGCGAGCGGGTGGTGGTCCGCGGCTTCCTGGGCCGCGCGCGCACCTTCCGCTTCCGGCCCGCCCTGGGCTGACCGCCGGCAGGGCAGGGGACCCGCGCTCCCTTGCCCTGCCGCGCCGGCCCGGTCCCCTCCCGGGGTGTGCGCGTCCCCACGCATTGCCGCGCCCGTCCCCGCCCCGTCCCCACTCCACCCACCCTCTGCCGGACGACACGTGTTGCGCCCGCGCAGCAGGTAGGAATCACCCGCCGCCCGCCTACTCCTCTGCAATTCCCCCTCCGGCAACGGGTTAGGACGCGCGCCAGTGCGCTGTTCCGCAGGCACGTGATGTGACCTTCTGCGTCTCCGAGGCCCCGTGCGGGGATGTCGTTCCCCGCGTTCCACGTCCCGCCCCGACGTACGGTCATGGCGACAGCGACGGACTTCCTGGTCATCGGCGGCGGCGTCGTGGGGCTCACCCTCGCGCTGGAGGCGCGGCGGCGCCACCCCGGGGCGCGTGTGGCGGTGCTGGAGAAGGAGCCCGCCTGCGGGCTGCACGCCAGCGGGCGCAACAGCGGGGTGCTGCACGCAGGCTTCTACTACACGGCGGACAGCCTCAAGGCGCGCTTCACGCGAGACGGGCAGCGGCGCTGGAGTGAGTACTGCGACGAGCGGGGGCTGCGCATCAACCGCTGCGGGAAGCTGGTGGTGGCGCGCAGCGAGGCCGAGCACGCCGGGCTGGACGAGCTGCTGCGCCGCGGCCGGGCCAACGGCGTGGAGCTGCACGAGGTCACCGAGCGCGAAGCGCGCGAGCTGGAGCCGCGGGCGCGGACCCGCGGGCGGGCGCTGTGGAGCCCCAGCACCGCGTCGGTGGACCCGGCGGAGGTGATGGCGTCGCTGGCGCGCGACGCGCGCGATGCGGGGGTGGAGGTCCGCGCCGGCACCCGCTACCTGGCGCGCACGGCGGACGGGGTGCTCACCTCCGCCGGCCGCGTGTCCGCCGGTTACGTGGTCAACGCCGCCGGGCTGTACGCCGACCGCATCGCGCGCGACTACGGCTTCTCGGCGGAGCACCGCATCCTCCCCTTCCGCGGGCTGTACCTGTACGCCGACGCCGGGGCCGGCTACTTCCGGCGCCACGTGTACCCGGTCCCCGAGCTGCGCCACCCCTTTCTGGGCGTGCACTTCACCGTGACGGTGGACGGGCGCGCCAAGATCGGCCCCACGGCGCTCCCCGCGCTCTGGCGCGAGCACTACGGTGGGGTGGGCGGCTTCCGCTGGGACGAGTTCCTGGACGTGGGCCGCCGGGCGGCGGGGCTGCTGCGCGCCGACGACTTCGAGTTCCGCGCCCTGGCGCGGCGGGAGCTCCCCAAGGCGTGGAAGGGGGCGCTGGTGCGGCTCGCCTCCGAGCTGGCCGCGGAACCGGTCGCCGGGCTCGGGTGGCGGTGGGGGATGCCCGGGATCCGCGCGCAGCTGGTGAACGTCCGCGAGCGGAAGCTGGAAATGGACTTCCGCTACGAGGGGGACGACCGCTCCTTCCACGTGCTGAACGCCGTCTCCCCCGCCTTCACCTGCGCCTTCCCCTTCGCCGAGCACGTCTTCGACCGGATCGACGACCGGCTCCGCGGTTCCACGACGGGCGCCGAACCCGCCCTTCACACCATCGCACAGACATGAAAGCAGTGATCCTGGCCGGGGGCTTCGGTACCCGGATCAGCGAGGAGAGCAGCGTGCGCCCCAAGCCGATGGTGGAGATCGGCGGGGAGCCCATCCTCTGGCACATCATGAAGACGTACTCTGCCCATGGCATCAACGACTTCGTCGTCTGCCTGGGCTACAAGGGGTACGTGATCAAGGAGTACTTCGCCGACTACTACCTTCGCGTGGCGGACGTCACCTTCGACATCCGCAACCACCGGGTGGAGGTGCACCGCAACGGCGCCGAGCCCTGGCGGGTGACGCTGGTGGAGACCGGCGGGGCCACCATGACCGGCGGCCGCCTGCGGCGGGTCCGCGACCACGTGGGCGACGAGACGTTCTGCATGACCTACGGCGACGGCGTGAGCGACGTGAACGTCTCCGAGCTCGTCGAGTTCCACCGGCGCGAGGGGGTGCTGGGCACCCTCACCGCGGTGCAGCCGCCGGGCCGCTTCGGGGCGTTCCCGCTGGCCGAGGGCGAGCACCGGATCGGCGGCTTCCGCGAGAAGCCGGCGGGCGACGGCGCCTGGATCAACGGCGGGTTCTTCGTCCTGGAGCCGCAGGTGTTCGACTACATCGAGGGCGACGACACGGTGTGGGAGCGCGAGCCCATGGAGGGGCTGGCCCGCGACGGGCAGCTCGCCGCCTACCGCCACGCCGGGTTCTGGCAGCCCATGGACACGCTGCGCGACAAGACGGTGCTCAACGAGCTGTGGGAGAGCGGCCGCGCCCCCTGGAAGGTATGGGACGACCCGAGCGACCAGTCCCGCGAGCTGCACGATGCGCCCGGCACCACCGAGCTCATCACCATCGTCTCCGCGCCGGTGATCGCCGCGCGCGAGACCTCCGCGCCGGCCGCCCCGGCCCCGTCCCCGTCCACCCCCCTGGCCCCCGTGAGCGCATGAGAGTCCTCGTCACCGGAGCGGAAGGCTACATCGGCTCGCTGCTCGCCCCGCTGCTGGCGGAGCGCGGCCACGACGTGGTGGGGCTGGACACCGGCTTCTACGCCGACGCGGCGCTGTACGACGCGGGGCTCCGTCCCGTCCCCGTGCTGCGGCGCGACATCCGCGGCCTGGGCGAGGCGGACCTCGAAGGCTTCGACGCCGTGGTGCACCTGGCCGAGCTCTCCAACGACCCGCTGGGGCAGCTGAACCCGGAGATCACCTTCCGCATCAACCACCTGGGCAGCGTGGCCCTGGCCGAGGCGGCCCGCGCCGCGGGAGTGTCCCGCTTCGTCTACACCTCGTCGTGCAGCGTCTACGGCGCCGGCACGGGCGACGTGAAGGACGAGACCTCGGCCCCCAACCCGCAGACCGCCTACGCAGAGTGCAAGGTGCGGGTGGAGCGTGACCTGTCCGCGCTGGCGGCGGACGGCTTCTCGCCCACCTTCCTGCGCAACGCCACCGCGTACGGGGCCAGCCCGCGCATGCGCTTCGACCTGGTGGTCAACAACCTCTCGGGGCTGGCGTGGACGACGCGCGAGATCCGCATGACCAGCGACGGCTCGCCCTGGCGGCCGCTGGTGCACGTACGCGACATCTGCGCGGCGATCGCCGCCGCGCTGGAGGCCCCCCGCGAGGCGGTGCACGCCCAGGTGCTCAACGTGGGCGACTCCCGCGAGAACTACCAGGTGCGCGACGTGGCGCGGGTGGTGGCCGAGGTCTTCCCCGGCTGCGCCCTCACCTTCGGGAACAGCGACGGCGACAACCGCAGCTACCGGGTCTCCTTCGACAAGATCGCCGAGCGCCTCCCCGCCTTCCGCTGCCGGTACGACGTGCAGTCGGGCGCCGAGGAGCTGCGCGCCGTGTTCGAGCGCATCGCCATGACGCCCGAGGTCTTCGGTCACCGCACCTTCACCCGCCTCAAGCAGCTCCAGCACCTGCTGGGCACCGGGCAGGTGGGGCCGGAGCTGTTCTGGCTGGAGGAGGCGGCCGCCGCATGATCTTCACCGAGACCCGGCTCGCCGGCGCCTGGACCATCGACCCGGAGAGGCGCGAGGACGAGCGCGGCTTCTTCGCCCGGGTGTACTGCGAGCGGGAGTTCCGCGAGCACGGGCTGATGCCGCACGTGGCCCAGGCGAACATGTCGTCCAACCCGCGCCGGGGAACGCTGCGGGGGATGCACTACCAGGTGGAGCCGTACCGCGAGGCCAAGCTGGTACGCTGCACCCGCGGCGCCATCCACGACGTGATCGTGGACCTGCGCCCGGACTCGCCCACCCGGCTGCAGTGGATCGGGGTGGACCTGACGGCGGAGAACGCCCGCATGCTCTACGTGCCCGAGGGGTTCGCGCACGGGTTCGTCACCCTGGAGGACGACACCGAGGTCACCTACCAGGTGTCGGAGTTCTACGCGCCCGGCTCGGAGCGCGGCCTCCGCTGGGACGACCCGGCGCTGGGCGTCGAGTGGCCGATGGAGCCGCTCGTGGTCTCGGACAAGGACCGGGGCTGGGCACTGCTGGAGGAAACGACGAATTTGGGCGTGACCCCCGCGGGCGCGGGGGTCGGGCTGCGCGCGGAGTAGGGCGGCAAACAACGCTGCCCGACTCCGCCGAGCCCCGACGATACGACTGTCGGGTCTCGGCCCTGCCGGGCGCGCATCCCTCACGCGACCTCACCACAAGACAACGGGACCGCTACTGATGTTACTGGTCGACAGGGCGCTGGAGCGGCGCGCGGCGGAGGGGCGGCCCATCCGGGTGGGGATGGTGGGCGCGGGGTTCATGGCGCGCGGCGTGGCGCTGCAGATCATGACCTGCGTGCGGGGGATGGAGCTGGTGGCCATCGCCAACCGCACGCTGGCCGGGGCGGAGCGGGCGTACCGCGAGGCGGGCGTGGAGCGCCCGCGCGTGGTGGAGACGGTCGCGGCCCTGGAGGAGGCCGTCGCGCGCGGCGAGCGCGCCATCACCGACGACGCGCTCCTCCTCTGCCGGGCGGAGGGGATCGACTGCATCGTGGAGGTGACGGGCGCGGTGGAGTTCGGCGCGCACGTGGTCATGGAGGCCATCGCGCACGGCAAGCACGTGGTCACCATGAACGCCGAGCTGGACGGCACCGTGGGGCCCATCCTCAAGACCCTCGCGGACCGCGCGGGGGTCGTCCTGACCGGCGCGGACGGCGACCAGCCCGGCGTCACCATGAACCTGTACCGGTTCGTGAAGGGGATCGGCGTGCGGCCGGTGCTCTGCGGCAACATCAAGGGGCTCCACGACCCCTACCGCAACCCCACCACGCAGCAGGGGTTCGCGGAGAAGTGGGGGCAGAACCCGCAGATGGTCACCTCGTTCGCGGACGGCACCAAGATCTCCTTCGAGCAGGCCATCGTCGCCAACGCCACGGGGATGCGGGTGGCGCGGCGGGGGATGTTCGGCCCCACGGTGCCCGCCGGGACGCCCATCACCGAGACGGTGGGGCTCTACCCGCTGGAGGAGCTGCTGGAGGGGCCGGGGATCGTGGACTACGTGGTGGGCGCCGTGCCCGGGCCCGGCGTGTTCGTGCTGGGGACGCACGACCACCCCGCGCAGCGGCACTACCTCAACCTGTACAAGCTGGGCGAGGGGCCGCTGTACTGCTTCTACACGCCCTACCACCTCTGCCACTTCGAGGTGCCCAGCACCGTGGCGCGCGCCGTCCTCTTCGGCGACGCCGCCATCGAGCCGCTGGGCGGTCCGCGGGTGGACGTGGTAACCGCCGCCAAGACCGGGCTCCGGGCCGGCGAGACGCTGGACGGGCTGGGGGGATACCACACCTACGGGCTGGCGGAGAACTCGGACGTGGTGGGGCGCGACCGGCTCCTCCCCATCGGCCTGGCCGAGGGGTGCCGGCTGCTGCGCGACCTCCCCCGCGACGCGGTTCTGACCTACGACGACGTGGAGCTCCCCGCGGGGCGGCTGAGCGATCGCCTGCGCGCGGAACAGAACTTGTATTTCTCTGTTTCCGCACCTCCCGCGGCTCCGGCCCCGGAGGTGGCGATCGGCTGAGCCCATGGCAGGCCGGCGGGCCCGCTCGCCCGCTCCCGGTCCGCCAATTCCGGAGTCCCTGGCCGGAGGTTGCCGCTGTGGACGCTCCCGCGAAGCTCACCCTGCGTGAGATGCTGAACCTGGTCCGGGAGGACTTCGAGACCAACGACCGGGGCCTGTCCTACCCCGGGTTCCACGCCCTCGCGGTGCACCGGTTCGGGAACTGGGTCGCCGGTCTGCCGCGGGTGCTGCGGGCCGCGCTCCGGCCCGTCCACGCGGTGTGCTACGTCTGGGTCCGCAACGTCTACGGCATCGAGCTGCCCTGGTCCACGCGGGTGGGTCGCAGGGTCCGGATCAGCCACCAGAGCGGGATCGTGATCCATCCCCGGAGCGTCATCGGGGACGACTGCCTCATCCGGCAGAACGTGACCATCGGCGCCGTTTCCATGCAGCGGATCGGCGGCGCCCCGAAGCTGGAGAAAGGCGTGGAGGTGGGCGCGGGGGCCGTGATCGTCGGGGCCGTCATCATCGGGGAGGGGACGCGGGTCGGGCCCAACAGCGTGGTGATGACCAGCGTCCCGCCCGGGTCCATGGTGGTGGTCCCACCCCCCCGGGTGATCCAGCCGCGCGTCCCGCTGGGGGTCCCCAGGGCCCGGCGCAGGGCGGAGGCCGAGCGGGAGGTAGGCGCATCGTGACCGGAGCCGGCAGCCACACGCCCGCGGAGGCCCAGGCAGCCGGCGACCGGCTGCGGAAGGAGGGGCGGATCGGGGCCGCCGTGGACGCCTATCT
>DATABU010000481.1:0-5741 GCA_036259415.1 Longimicrobiaceae bacterium | reverse complement strand
GGCGCCTCCCGCGGCCGTGGTGGACGCCCGCCACCGCGGCCCCGACGGCGCCCGCGTGGACGGCGTGCCCACCTTCCGCACCCTGGGCGCGGCGCTGGAGGCCGCCCCGGCGAACGCCGCCGCCCCGCACGTGATCCACCTCCGCGACGGCCGCTACCGCGAGAAGCTCTCGGTGACCAAGCCGAACGTGTGGCTGGTGGGCGAGAGCCGCGACGGGACCGTGCTCACCTGGGACGCCGCCGCCGGACACCCGCGCCCCGACGGGAGCGGGCCGTACACCACGCGCGGCAGCTACACGCTGCGGGTGGCCGCCCCCGGCTTCCGCCTGCGGAGCATGACCGTGGAGAACGGCTTCGACCACCCCGCCAACGCGGCCCGCGCGGCGGACGACCCCGCCCGCGTGGAGGGCGCGCAGGCGGTGGCGCTGCTCCTGGAGACCGGGAGCGACCGCGCCGCGCTCACCGACTGCCGGCTGGTGGGGTGGCAGGACACCCTCTTCGCCGACGCGGGGCGGGCGTACTTCGGCGGCTGCGAGATCCTGGGGCACGTGGACTTCATCTTCGGGGCGGCGCAGGCGGTGTTCGAGGACTGCGACATCGTCTCCCGCGACCGCGGCGACCCCGCCAACAACGGCTACGTCGCCGCGCCGAGCACGCGCCGCTCGCACCCCTACGGCTTCCTCTTCGTCCGCAGCCGGCTGCGCAGGGAGCACCCGGGGCTGGCTCCCGGGTCGGTGGCGCTGGGCCGGCCCTGGCGGCCGGGGGGGAACCGCCGGGCGGTGGGGAGCGCCGTGTTCGTGGACGTGTGGATGGACGACCACGTGAGCGCCCGCGGCTGGGAGCCCATGGGCGGCTACCCGCCGGAGGAGGCGCGCCTCTTCGAGCACGGGAGCACCGGTCCCGGCGCGGTCGCCAGCCCCTCGCGCCGCGTCCTGACGGACGCCGAGGCCGCCTACTACACCCCGGCGCAGGTGCTCCGCGGGTGGGACCCCCGCGCGGAGGACCCGCGATGACCCGCACCGCCCGCGGGACCCTGCTGCTCCCGCTCCTCCTCGCGGCCTGCGCCCCGGCGGGGCCGGCCGCCACCCCGCCGCCCGCGGCGGCGCCGCCGGTCTGGAGCCCCGACGCCGGTCCCGGCAGGTACCGCAACCCCGTCGTCTTCGCCGACTACTCCGACCCGGACGTGGTGCGCGTCGGCGACGACTTCTACATGACCTCGTCCAGCTTCGGCAACTTCCCGGGGCTCCCCATCCTCCACTCCAGGGACCTGGTCCACTGGACGCTGGTGGGGCACGCCCTCCGGCGCCACCCCGACCCGGCCTTCGACGTCCCGCAGCACGGCAACGGGGTGTGGGCCCCCTCGATCCGCTACCGGAACGGGGAGTTCATGATCTACTACGGCGACCCGGACCGGGGGATCTTCCTGGTGAAGACCCGCGACCCGCGCGGGGAGTGGGACCCGCCGGTCCTGGTGAAGGAGGCGAAGGGGTGGATCGACCCGGCGCCGCTCTGGGACGACGACGGCAACGCCTACCTGGTGCACGCCTTCGCCAACAGCCGCGCCGGCATCAAGAGCGTGCTGCACGTGGCGCCGCTGAGCCCCGACGGCACCCGCGTGATCGGAGAGGACCGCATGGTCTTCGACGGCCGCGCGAACCACCCCACCATCGAGGGGCCCAAGTTCTACAAGCGCGACGGCTGGTACTACATCTTCGCCCCCGCGGGCGGGGTGTCCACCGGGTGGCAGACGGTGCTGCGCTCGCGCAGCGTCTACGGGCCCTACGAGGACAGGATCGTGCTGGCGCAGGGGAGCACCGACGTCAACGGCCCTCACCAGGGCGCATGGGTGGAGCTGGAGAACGGGGAGAGCTGGTTCCTCCACTTCCACGACCGAGAGGCGTACGGCCGCATCGTCCACCTCCAGCCGATGGCCTGGAAGGACGGCTGGCCGGTGATGGGGAGCGACCCCGACGGCGACGGGAAGGGCGAGCCGGTGGCCGAATACCGCGTCCCGGACGTGGGGGCGGCGCACCCGCCGCGGGTCCCGCAGACCTCGGACGAGTTCGACGCGCCGCGCCTGGGGCCGCAGTGGCACTGGTCCGCCAACCCGCGGGCGGAGTGGCTCTCGCTGTCGGAGCGGCCGGGCTCGCTGCGGCTGCGCTCGCAGCCGATGCCGGCGGGCGCGGCCAACCTCTGGCCCGTGCCCGGCCTGCTCCTGCAGATGATCCCCGGGCCGGAGCTCCAGGCCACCACCCGGCTCTCCTTCGCGGGGACCGCGCCGGGAGAGACCGCCGGGCTGCTGGTGCTGGGGATGGACTACGCCTACCTCGCGCTGCGCCGCACCGCGGAGGGCGTCGAGCTGGTGCAGGCGCGCGCCGTGGACGCCCACCAGGGCTCCCCCGAGCAGGTGCTGGCGAGCGTCCCCGGCGCGCCGGCGGAGCTCTTCCTGCGGGTCGCCATCGAGAACCCGGAGGGGCACGAGGCGGTCTGCCGCTTCTCCTACAGCACCGACGGGGTCCGCTTCCGGCCGCTCGGCGAGCCGTTCACCGCCCGCCCAGGGCGCTGGGTGGGGGCCAAGCTTGGGCTCTTCGCCGTGCGCCCGGCCGGCTCGCCCGCGGGCGGGCACGCCGACTTCGACCACTTCCGGCTCGCGCCGGTCCCTGCTTCCACCGCGACCGCCCGATGACGCCGATGCGAATCCTCCGCCTCCTCCCGCTCGTCCTCCTGCTGGCCGCCTTCGCGCTGCCGGACCCGCCCGTCACCCTGTACCTGACGGGCGACTCCACCATCGCGCACAAGCTGGTGCACCGCCGCCCCGAGACCGGCTGGGGCGAGGCGCTGCAGCAGTACTTCGACCCGGACCGCGTGCGGGTGGAGAACCACGCCCGCAACGGGCGGAGCACCCGCACCTTCATCGAGGAGGGGCGCTGGCAGACGGTGGTGGACCGGCTGCGCCCGGGCGACTACGTCTTCGTCCAGTTCGGCCACAACGACGCCTCCGAGAGCAAGCCCGACCGCTACACCCCGCCCGCCGACTACCGCGCCAACCTGGCGCGCTTCGTCCGCGAGGCGCGCGCGAAGGGGGCCCACCCGGTGCTGCTCACCCCCGTCCGGCGGCGCAAGTTCGACCCGGCCGGGGCGCTGGTGGACACCCACGGCGAGTACCCCGACCTGGTGCGGGCCGTGGCGGCGGAGCAGCGGGTGCCGCTGATCGACCTGCACCGCAGCTCGGCCGCGGCGCTGTCGGAGCGCGGGGTGGAGGGGTCGCGGGCGCTCTTCCTCCAGCTCGCCGCCGGGGAGAACGCCAACTACCCGGAGGGGATCGAGGACAACACGCACTTCTCCCCCCTGGGCGCCGAGGTGATGGCGGAGCGGGTGGTGCAGGGGATCCGCGAGGCCGTCCCCGGCCTGGCCGAGCGGCTGGCGAGGCCCGCCCCGCGATGATCGCCATGGCCGCGCTCCTCCTCCTGGCCGCCGCCCCGGGACCCGCCCCCGCGGCGCAGCGGCTCCCGGCCCCCGAGGGCGGGTACCTCGCCCCGGAGCGCATCGCCGCCCTCCCCGCGGCGGAGCGGCGGGCGTGGGAGCGCTACCTGGCCGCGTCGCGCCGCCTGCGCGAGGCCGACCGGCGGGCGCAGGCGGCCGAGCTGCGGGCCGCCGGCGTCGAACGGCTCGCCCCGGCCCCGACGCACCCGGGCTTCGGGATCGGTCCGCACATGACCGCGGAGTGGTTCCGCGGGGAGGAGGCGCGGCGGACCGCCGACGCCATCGTCTCCTTCCAGACCCCCGCGGGCGGGTGGTCCAAGCGGATGGGCTTCGAGCGGACGCGCCGGCCCGGCGAGGGGTGGACCAGCGAGGGGAACGGGCTCTGGCTGGGGACCTTCGACAACGGCGCCACCACCTCGCAGCTCCGCTTCCTGGCGGGCGCCTACGCCGGGCACCGCGACCTGCGCCACCGCGCCTCGTTCCTGCGGGGGGTGGACTACGTGCTGCGCGCGCAGTTCCCCAACGGTTGCTGGCCGCAGGTGTACCCGCTGGCCGGCTCGTACCACGACGCTGCCACCTTCAACGACGACGCCGCCGTCGACGTCCTCCGCCTCCTCCGCGACGTGGGCCGCGGCGACCATGGCTGGGTCCCCGGGAAGACCCGACGGCGGGCGCGGGAGAGCGTGGAGCGCGGCGTGGAGTGCATCCTGGCGAGCCAGGTGGTGGTGGACGGCCGCCGCACCGCCTGGGGGCAGCAGCACGACCCGCTCACGCTGGCGCCGGTGGGGGCGCGCAGCTACGAGCACGCCTCGCTGAGTGGGGCCGAGGGCGCGCGGGTCTTCGACTTCCTGATGGAGCTGGAGGCGCCCGGGCCGCGGGTGCGGACCGCGGTGCGCGGCGCCGCGAAGTGGCTGCGCGAGAGCGCGCTCTGGGGATACGACTTCGCCGGGTGGTCGCGCGTGACGCCCCGTCCCGGCGCGGGCCCCGTCTGGGCGCGCTTCTACGAGATCGGCACCAACCGCCCGATGTTCAGCAACCGCGACGGCGTGGTCCGCTACGACCCGCGCGAGCTGACCGACCGCTCGCAGGGGTACGCCTGGTACACCGTGGAGCCGGCGGCCTACCTGCGCCGCTACGAGGAGTGGTCGCGCCGCCACGCCGCGCCGGAGCCGCCGGCCCCCGGGCCGGGCCGTGTCTCGGCCGTGGTGGACGCGGCGTACGCCGGGCCGGAGGGTGCCCGGGTGGACGGCGTCCGCACCTACCGCGGCATCGCGCGGGCGGTGGCGGACGCGCCGGAGGCCGCCGCGGCGCCGTACGTGGTGCGCGTCCGCGCCGGCCGCTACCGCGAGAAGCTCAACGTCGAGAAGCCCGGGGTGCACCTGCTGGGCGAGAGCCGCGAGGGGACCGTGCTCACCTGGGACGCGGCGGCGGGGCACCGGAGCCCCGGCGGGTGGACGTACGGGACGCGGGGTAGCTGGACGCTGCGGGTGGCGGCCCCCGACTTCCGCCTGGAGAGCATGACGGTGGAGAACGCCTTCGACTACCCGGGGAACGCGGCAAAGGAAGAGGCGGACTCCACGCGCGTGGCCGGGGCGCAGGCCGTGGCGGTGATGCTGGACGAGGGGAGCGACCGCGCCGTCTTCCGCGACTGCGCCGTCACCGGCCACCAGGACACGCTCTTCCCGGACGCCGGCCGGAGCTGGTTCGAGCGCTGCACGGTGGCCGGGAGCGTGGACTTCGTCTTCGGGGCGGGGACCGCGGTGTTCGTGGACTCCGACATCGTCTCCCGCGACCGGGGGAGCCGCACCAACAACGGCTACGTCGCCGCGCCCAGCACCCCCGCCTCGCAGCCGTACGGCTTCGTCTTCCTCCGCAGCCGGCTCCGCAGGGAGACGCCGGGGATGGCGCCCGCCTCGGTGTCGCTGGGGCGCCCCTGGCACCCCTCGGGCAACCCGCACGCGAGCCCCTCCGCCGTCTTCCTGGACAGCTGGATGGACGACCACGTCGCCCCGGAGGGGTGGGCGTCCATGAACAGCCGCGACGCCGCCGGCCACCGCGAGACCCGCGAGCCGGGCCGCGCCCGCTTCCGGGAGCACGGCACCACCGGCCCCGGCGCGGCCACGGGCCCCGGCCGCCCGCAGCTCCCGCCGGACCAGCTCGCCGCCTACTCCGTCGAGCGGGTGCTCGCCGGCTGGCACCCGCGGCCGTAGCGGGGCCCTCACCCGGCTCGCTGGATGCTCGCCACCCTCTCCCGATGAT
>DATABU010000480.1:0-1634 GCA_036259415.1 Longimicrobiaceae bacterium | reverse complement strand
GCGCGCACCGCGGCCCCGGCCGCGGCGGAGACGAGCGTCACGCTGGACGAGGCGGTGCGCGCGGTGTCCGCCCCTGGGACGGCCTGCGCCGTGGCACCGGCCGGGACGAGGGCGAGCGCGCTCACGCCCGCGAACAGGGCGGCGGCGGCGCGCCGGCCGCTCCCGCGCGAGAATCGGTCTCTCATGGCTCCTCCATCTATCTTCAGGACGGGCGGCCGACGGCGCGCCCGTGCATGGTCTCGTTCAGGACCCGCCCCGCTCCGGGGCCGGCCGGGCTCCTCCGCCCCGCCGGGCCCGGCGGCGCTCCCGGTGCTCCTCGCGGAAGCGCCGGAACTCCTCGCGCTGCTCGGGCGTGAGGACCGCCTCGACGGCGGCCACCGTGGAATCGTAGCGGGCGCGCAGCCGGGGCCGCATCTCGCGGAACAGGGAGTCGGCCCTGGCCCGGTCGCGCTCCACGATGCGCTGGATGGTGTCTCGCTGCGCGGGGGTGAGGCGGAGCCGCTCGTCCAGCGGGCCCCCCTCCTCGAAGATGGGGGGCGGCCCCCGGCGCGGCCCCCGCTCCATCCCCGCTCGCGGCCGCTCGCTCCACCCCTCGCCGCCGCGGGCCCGCTCCACCGCCGCCCCCACCAGACCTCCGGCCAAGAAGGTCGCCAGCAGGGTGACCACGGCCAGCACTCGCATCCGGTTCATCGCCCGGCTCCTTCCATCTCGGTCACCAGCGCCTCCACCGAGGGGGCGTCGCCCCCGTACACCCAGTCGGCCACCGCCGTGGGGTAGCCCAGCGACTCGGCGAGGCCGGCCTCTGCGACGGGGGCCGTCGCGGGCCCCTGCGCCACCAGGAAGGCGGCCGCCGCCGCCGCCATGAGCGCGGCCGCGGAGACGGTGGGCCGCAGCCAGTCCGAGAGGAGCAGGAGCATCCCGGGCTGCGGCAGCGCCGCCCGCCGGGCAAGCTCCGGCCCCGCCGCGGCCATGATCCCCCCCACCATCCGCTCCCACCGCTGCGGGTCCCGCGCGGGGTCCAGCGGTGCGAGGTCGCGGAAGTCGTCCTCGAAGTTCACGTTTCCTCCTTGTGTCTTCCCGAGAGCCGCTCGCGCAGCGTCTTCCTGGCCCGGAAGAGGTGGACGCGGGCCGATCCGTCGGAGATCCCGAGCTTCTCCCCGATCTCCCTGTGGCTCCACCCCTCGAAGTCGTGCAGGAGCACCACCTCGCGCTGGGTCTCGGAGAGCCCGTCCATCGCCCCGACCAGGTCCTCGCGCAGCTGGCTGCGCTCGGCCTCCCGCTGCGGGTCGGGCCCGCCGGACGCCGTCAGCGCGGTGTCCAGCGGGAGCGCCTCGCGGATGCTGCGGCGGCGCCGGATGTCGTGCGCCCGGTTGCGGACGATGGCGAGGAGCCACGCCCCGAACTGGTCCGGTTTGCGGCACTCCTCGATGCGCTTCAGCGCCGTCACGAACGCGTCCTGGCAGACGTCCTCGGCGTCCGCCGCCTCGCCGAGCTGCGCCAGGGCGACCGCGTACGCGGCCTTGAGGTGCCTGCGCACCAGGGCCTCGAACGCTTCCGGGCTGCCCCCGCGGGCCCGCCCGACGAGTACGGCGTCGCTCTCGGTCATCTGCGCTCGGTCCGGTCCGCCCCCCCCC
>DATABU010000479.1:0-4818 GCA_036259415.1 Longimicrobiaceae bacterium | reverse complement strand
GGCCTCGCGGAGGAAGCGGAGGAGGTCGGGCCCGGGGGCGAGCGTCTCGCGCGTCCCCGCCACCAGCGTGCCGCCGGCGGCCAGCGCCAGGGTCATCTCCGACACGGATGCGTCGAAGCCGGGCGAGGCGAACTGGAGCAGCCGGTCGCCCGCCCCGACGCCCACCTCGCGCGCCTGCGCCCGGCCCACGTTGGCGAGACCGCGGTGCGGCACCAACACGCCCTTGGGGGTGCCGGTGGAGCCGGAGGTGTAGATCACGTACGCCAGGTTCTCCGGCAGCACACCGGCGTCGGGGGCCCGGGGGCTCTCCGCCGCGATGCGCTCGCCGTCGGCGTCCAGGCAGACCGTCTCGCCGGCGTTGGGGGGGAGCCGGTCGAGCAGCGGCAGGCGGGTGAGCAGCAGCGCGGCGCCGGAGTCGGCCAGCATGAAGGCCAGCCGCGCGGCGGGATACGCGGGGTCGAGCGGCACGTAGGCGCCGCCGGCCTTGAGCACGCCCAGCAGGGCGACCACCAGCTCCGCGCCGCGCTCCAGGCAGACGGCGACGCGCGTCTCCGGGCCGACGCCGCGCCGCCGCAGGTGGTTCGCCAGGCGGTTGGCGGCGTGCTCCAGCCGGCCGTAGGTGAGCGCCCCCGCGCCGGAGTCGACCGCGGGCGCCTCCGGCGCGCGCGCGGCCTGCTCCGCGAACAGCTCGTGGAAGCAGGCCCGCGGGAGGGCGGCGGCCGTGGCGTTCCACTCTTCCAGGAGCTGCGCGCGCTCCGCCCCACCCAGCAGGGACAGCTCGGAGGTCCGCCGCCGCGGACCGGCCGTCATGGCCTCCAGGAGCGCCGTGAAGTGCGCCGCCATGCGCCCGATGGTCGCGGCGTCGAAGAGCGCCGGCCGGTAGACGATCGTTCCTGCCAGGGCCTCCCCTCCGTCGTCGAACAGCAGGTCCAGGTCGAACTTGGCGGCGCGCGCGCCGGACCCGAAGAGCTCCAGGCCGAGCTCCCCCAGCTCCAGCCGCTCGTCGCCTCCGCTGGACACGTCCAGGGTGAAGTTCGTCTGGAAGACGGGGGTGTGGGTGAGGCTGCGCTCCACGCCCAGCTCCTCGACCAGCTTCTCGAAGGGGAGCTCCTGGTGGTCGTGCGCCCCCAGCGCAGTCTCCCGGGTCCTGCCCAGCAGCTCGGCCCAGGTGGGGTCCCCCGAGAGGTCGGCGCGCAGGGCCAGCATGTTGACGAAGAAGCCGATCAGCCCCTCCGTCTCCCCCCGGTTCCGCCCGGCGACGGCGCTCCCCACCACCACGTCGTCCTGCCCCGCGTAACGGCCCAGCAGAGCCTGCCAGCCGGCGAGCAGGGTCATGAACAGCGTCGCCCCCTCCCCGCGCGACAGCTCCCGCAGCCGCCGCGACAGCTCGGGCGCGAGGTGGAACCCGTGGGCCTCCGCGCGCGGGTCCGGTCCGGCCGCCCGGGGGCGGTCGGTGGGGACCTCCAGCAGCGGCGGCGCGCCGGCCAGCCGCTCCCTCCAGTAGCCGAGCTGGGCTTCCAGTGTCTCTCCGGTCAGCCAGCTCCGCTGCCAGACGGCGTAGTCGGCGTACTGGACCGGCAGCTCCTCCAGCGCCGCCGGCTCGCCCCGCCGGGCGGCGGCGTAGACGGCGGAGACCTCGCGCACCAGCAGCTGCATGCTCCACCCGTCGGAGACCACGTGGTGCACGTTGAAGCAGAGCACGTGGTCCGTCTCGCCCAGCCGCACCAGGATGCTGCGGAGCAGCGGGCCGCGCGCCAGGTCGAACGGGCGCATCGCCTCCGCCCCGGCCAGCCCCTCCGCCGCCCGCTCCCGCGCGCCGGCGGGGAGGCGGCTCAGGTCGACGATGGGCAGCGGCGCCGGAGCCGCGGGGTGGATCACCTGCACCGGCCTCCCCCCGCGCTCCGCGAACGTCGTGCGCAGCGTCTCGTGCCGGGCCACCAGCGCGTCCAGGCTGGCCCGCAGCGCGTCCGCGTCCAGCGCCCCGCGCAGCCGCAGCGCGGCGGCCATGTTGTAGGCGGGGCTCCCCGGGTCGATACGGTCCACCAGCCAGAGCCGCTGCTGCGCGAACGACAGCGGCAGCGGCTGCGCCCGCGAGACGGGCTCGATGGGCGGCGCGGCGGCCGGGCCGGCGCCCCGCAGGACCTCGATGCGGCCGGCCAGCGCGGCCACGGTGGGCGCCTCGAACAGCGCCCGCAGCGGCAGCTCCACCCCGAACGCCTCGCGGACGCGCGAGACCACCCGCATCGCCAGCAGCGAGTGCCCACCAAGCTCGAAGAAGCTCTGCTCCACGCCCACCCGCTCCAGGCGCAGCACCTCCGCCCAGATCCCCGCCAGCACCTCCTCCGCCGCCGTGCGCGGCGCGACGTGGTGCTCCGTCTGCCGTCCGGGCGCCGGCAGCGCCCACCGGTCCACCTTGCCGCTCACCGTCAGCGGCAGCGCCTCCAGCAGCACGAACGCCCCCGGCACCATGTACTCCGGCAGCCGCCCCGCCAGGTGCGCCCGCAGCTCGGCGGCCGACACCCCCGCGCCCGCCTCCGGCACCACGTACGCCGCAAGGCGCTGCTCCTCCGCGCGCACGACCACCACCGCGTCCCGCACCGCCGCGTGCCCGCGCAGGGCCGCCTCGACCTCTCCCGGCTCGATCCGGAAGCCGCGGACCTTCACCTGCGCGTCGATGCGTCCCAGGTATTCCAGCTCGCCCGTGGCCAGCCAGCGCACCCGGTCGCCGCTTCGGTACATCCGCGCCCCCACCTCCCCGCAGAACGGGTCCGGCGTGAAGCGCTCGGCGGTCGCCCCGGGCTGTCCCAGGTAGCCCCGCGCCACGCCCGCGCCCCCGATCCACAGCTCCCCCGGCACGCCCACCGGCGCCGGCTCCAGCGTGGGCTCCAGCACGTAGGTGCGCACGTTCGCCACCGGTCCGCCGATGGAGAGCACCCCCTCGCCCACGTGGGCCAGCGTGGACGCGACGGTGGCCTCGGTGGGCCCGTAGCTGTTGACCAGTCGCGCGGCGTCGCCCACGCGGCGCCGCCACTGCGCCACCCGCTCCGGGAGCATCCGCTCCCCGCCGACGACCACCAGGCGCACGCAGGCCGGCAGCCGCGCCTCTCCATGGTCCAGCTCGGCGGCGAGCTCGTGCCAGTACGCCGTGGGCAGCTCCAGCGCGGTGACGCCCCGCTCTGCGCACCACTCGAAGAACCTCGCCGCGCTTCCCGGCATCTCCTCGTCGCGCAGCACCAGCACCGCCCCGGCCAGCAGCGCGACGAAGATCTCCTCGACCGAGACGTCGAAGCTCAGCGAGTGGAACTGCAGCACCCGGTCCCGGGCGGTGAGCCCGAAGAAGTCGCGCACCGCGTACATGAAGTTCACGGCGGAGCGGTGCTGCACCAGCACGCCCTTCGGCTGCCCCGTCGAGCCCGAGGTGTAGATGACGTACGCCAGGTTGTCCGGCGTGACACCGCTCTCGGGCGCCCCGGCGGGCTCCGCGGCCAGCTCGGACCGGAGGGCGTCGAGCGCGAGCGAGGGCACGCCGCTGGTGGCGAAGCGCGCCGCCAGGCGGGCCTCCGTCAGCACGAGGGCGGCGCCGGAATCGGCGAGCACGTAGGCGACGCGCTCGGCGGGATGAGCCGGGTCCAGCGGGACGTAGGCGCCGCCGGCCTTGAGGACGGCCAGGACGGCCAGGACCATCCCGGGACTCCTCTCCAGGCCGATGGCGACCCGGGTCTCGGGTCCGACGCCGTGGCGGCGCAGCAGGTGGGCCAGGCGGTTGGCGTCGGCGTCCAGCTCCGCGTAGGTGAGGGCCTGCGCCTCGGAGACGACGGAGGGCGCGTCGGGGGTGCGGCGGGCCTGCGCGGCGGCCAGTTCGTGCAGGCAGAGGTCCCGCGGGTACGACCGGGCGGTGGCGTTCCAGGCGTGCAGCACCTGGGCGCGCTCCTCGCCACGCAGCAGCGAGAGCTCGGAGAGCCGGCGCTCCGGAGTGGAGGCCATCGCCCCCAGCAGCGCCTCCAGGTGCCCGGCCATGCGGGCGGCCGTCTCCGCGTCGAGAAGCGCCGCGCGGTACTGGAGCAGGCCGGCCAGGGCTCCGTCGCCGCCCTGGAAGCCCAGGTCCAGGTCGAACTTGGCGAGGTCCGCGCCTCCCCCGAACGGCTCGACGGCGAGGTCCCCCAGCGATGGCGGCTCGCCCCCGTCCGCCGCGTTCACGGTGAAGACCACCTGGAAGAGCGGCGAGTGCGCCAGGCTGCGCTCCACCTCCAGCTCCTCCACCAGCTTCTCGAAGGGCAGCTCCTGGTGGTCGTACGCGCCCAGCGCCGCCTCGCGCACCCGCCCCAGCAGCTCCGTCCAGGTGGGGTCCCCGGAGAGGTCCGCGCGCAGTGCCAGCAGGTTGACGAAGAAGCCGATCAGCCCCTCCGTCTCGCGCCGGCCGCGCCCCGCGATGGGGGTGCCCACCACCACGTCCTCCTGCCCCGCGTAGCGGCCCAGCAGCGCCTGCCAGGCGGCCAGCAGCGTCATGAACAGCGTCGTCCCCTCCCTCCGGGAAAGCTCGCGCAGCCCCTGCGACAGCCCGGCCGGGAGGCGGAAGGGGTGGCTCCCCGCCAGGGGACTCTGCCCCACCGCGCGCGGGCGGTCCGTGGGGATCTCGAGCAGCGGCGGCGCCCCCGCCAGGCGCGCTTTCCAGTAGCCGATCTGCTCCTCCAGCACCTCGCCCGAGAGCCAGGCGCGCTGCCAGACGGCGAAGTCGGCGTACTGCACCGGCAGCTCCGGCAGACGTGGCGCCTGGCCCCGGCTCCGGGCGGCGTAGAGCGCGGTGACCTCGCGGACGAG
>DATABU010000478.1:0-4296 GCA_036259415.1 Longimicrobiaceae bacterium | reverse complement strand
CCGGGAGAGAGCGCTCTCTCTCCCGGGCCGTCGTGCGTCCGTAGAGACCCTTGCGCCGCCGCGCACCGGACTTTACCATATGGTTAATCCATCCGGTTCATCCGGCCGGGCAAACCAGGGGAGCGGCGATGACGGACAGGGACCAGGACACCGAGCAGCGGATCCTTGACGCGGCGCACACCGTCTTCCTGCGGCGGGGGACCGCCGGGGCCCGGATGCAGGAGATCGCGGACGAGGCCGGCGTCAACAAGGCGCTGCTGCACTACTACTTCCGCAGCAAGGAGCGCATGGCGGAGGCGGTCTTCCAGCGCGCCGCGCGCCGCCTCTTCCCCCCCGTGCTCGCCATCCTGGCCTCCGACGACGCGATCGAGGCCAAGGTGGAGCGGACGGTGGCGCACTACCTGGACACCCTCGCGGAGACCCCCTTCCTCCCGGGCTACGTGCTCGCCGAGCTCCAGCACCACCCGGAGCGGATCACCCGGACGCTGGAGTCGCTCGCCGGTGCGCCGGTGCAGGGCCTCGGGCTGCGCGTCTTCGCCCGGCTGGCGGAGCAGATCGAGGAGCGGGTGCGTGACGGGACGCTGCGCCCCATCCTCCCCGACCAGTTCGTGGTGAACCTCCTCTCGCTCTGCATCTTCCCCTTCGCCGCCCGGCCGATGCTGGAGGTGGTCCTGGGGCTGGGGCCGGACGGCTTCGACGCCTTCATCCGGGAGCGGAAGCGGACGCTCCCGGGGTTCTTTCTGAACGCGCTCCGCCCGTGACCGCCGCCGCCCTCGCCCTGCTCCTGGCCGCCGCCGCGCCGGCGCAGGACACGCTGCGGCTCCCCGCGCTCCAGGAGGCCGCCCTCCGCCGGGACCCGCGCGCGCGGCAGCTCGCGCTCCAGAAGGAGGCGGCGCGGCTGCGCCTCCGCAGCGTGGCGGTGCAGCGCCTCCCGCAGCTGGGCGTGGGCGGCACCGCATCGCACCAGTCCGAGGTCCCCGCCCTCCCCGTCTCCCTGCCGGGCGTGGAGGTGCCGGAGCCGCCGAAGGACCGCTGGGAGGCGACGCTGGACGTGACCCAGCGCCTCTACGACGGGGGCGAGCTGCGCCGCCGCGCGGAAGTGGAGGAGGCGCAGCTGGCGGTGGAGCGGGCGGAGCTGGACGCCGCGCTCCACCCCCTCCGCGCCGAGGTCGCCGAGGCGTTCTTCACCGCCTTCCTGCTGGGCGAGCGCCTGGGCGAGACGGCGCTGCTGGCGGAGGACCTGGAGGCCCGGCTGGCGCTGCTGCGGGCGCAGCACCGCGCGGGCGCCGCGCTCCCCGGCGACACCGCCGCCCTGCGCGCCGAGCTGCTCCGCGTGGGCCAGGAGCGCGACGAGCTGGCCGCGGGCCGCCGCGCCGCGCTCGACGTGCTGGGGCGGCTGGCCGGGCGCCCTGTGGGAGAAGCGGACGTGCTGGCGCTCCCCGACCTGTCGGCCGAGGTGGAGCGGGCGCGGGCGGAGGAGGAGGCGCTGCGGGCGCACCCGCTCCACGCGGTGTTCGCCGCGCGGCGGGAGCGGCTGGCGCGCGAGGCCGCGCTCGTCGGGGCGCGCGAGCGGCCGCAGCTCTCCGCCTGGGGGCAGCTCGGCTACGGCCGCCCCGGGCTCCGGCAGTTCACCGACGACCCGCACGAGTACTGGACCGTGGGCGTCCGTCTGCGCTGGACCCCCTGGGACTGGGGGACGGGCGGCCGGGAGCGCGCGCTGCTGCGGGTCCGCGGCGAGACCGTGGACACCGAGGAGGCCGCCTTCGCGGAGCAGCTCGCCCGCCAGGTGCGCGACGAGCTGGCGGCCATCGACCGGCTGCGGGCCGCGCTGGAGACGGACGAGCGCATCATCGCCCTGCGCGGGCAGGTGGAGCGCCAGGCCCGGGCGCAGCTCGCGGAGCGGGCCATCACCCCCGCCGCGTACGTGGCGGTGCGTGCGGACCTCCAGGAGGCCCGCCTCGCCCGGCAGCGGCACCGCGTCGAGCTGGAGAGGGCGCGCGCCGGCTACCTGACCACCCTGGGAGTCGCCCCGCGGTGACCCCGCCGACCCGAACCGGCGCGCGACCATGATCCCCCGAGCGATCCGACGCACGCTCGCCCTCCCCCTCTGCCTGGCCGCGCTCGCCGGCTGCCGCGAGGAGGAGCCCGACGCCTACGGCAACTTCGAGGCGGACGAGGTGACCGTCTCCGCGGAGACGGCGGGGCAGCTCCTCCGCTTCGGGGCGCGGGAGGGGGAGCGCCTCGCCGCGGGCGCCGTGGTGGGGCTGGTGGACACGGTCGGGCTGGCGCTGCAGCGCCGGGAGCTGGCCTCGCGGCAGGACGCCGCGCGGACCCGCACCGCCGAGGCGGAGGCGCAGATCGGGGTGCTGCGGGCGCAGCTCGCCACCGCGGAGGAGGAGCACGCGCGGACGCTGCGCCTCTTCCGCGCCGAGGCGGCCACCGCGCAGCAGCTCAACCTGGCCGGGGGCGAGGTGCGGGTGCTCCGCGAGCGCATCCGCGCCGCGCGGGCGCAGACCGGCGCCGCGCGCGGGGAGAGCGGCGGGGCGGAGGCCCGCATGGAGCAGGTGGCCGAGCAGATCCGCCGCAGCCGCGTCGTCAACCCCATCGCGGGGACGGTGCTCGCCACCTACGCCGGGGCCGGCGAGTGGGTGCAGCCCGGGCAGCCGCTCTACCAGGTGGCCGACCTGGACACCCTGACGCTGCGGGCGTACGTGAGCGGGGCGCAGCTCGCCGGGGTGCGCCTGGGCCAGCGGGTGCGGGTGCGCATCGACGCGGGCGAGGGGGAGCGGGCCGCGCTCCCGGGGCGGGTGAGCTGGATCTCGTCGCGGGCGGAGTTCACCCCCACCCCCATCCAGACGCGCGACGAGCGGGTATCCCAGGTCTACGCCGTCCAGGTGCGCGTCCCCAACCGCGGCGGCGTGCTCAAGGTGGGGATGCCGGGCGAGGTGGAGATCGCCCCTCCCGAGCGGGCCCCGTCGTGAGCGCGGGGGAGGACGCCGCCGTCCGGGTGGAGGACGTCGCGAAGCGCTTCGGCGGCACCGAGGCGCTGCGCGGGGTCTCCTTCGCCGTGC
This sequence comes from Longimicrobiaceae bacterium, assembly GCA_036259415.1. Classification (GTDB taxonomy): domain Bacteria; phylum Gemmatimonadota; class Gemmatimonadetes; order Longimicrobiales; family Longimicrobiaceae; genus JAFAYN01. Next base: position 1,225 of record DATABU010000478.1, on the reverse strand, counting down.
GGCCGGGGGAGCAGTTCGGCTTCATCGGCCCGGACGGCGCGGGGAAGACCACGCTCTTCCGCATCCTCGTCACCCTGCTCCTCCCCGACCGCGGCGTGGCCCGCGTGCTGGGCCTGGACGCGGCGCGCGACCCGTGGGCGCTGCGGGCCCGGGTGGGCTACATGCCGGGGCGCTTCTCGCTCTACCCGGACCTGTCGGTGGAGGAGAACCTGGAGTTCTTCGCCGCCGTGTTCGGCACCACCGTGCGGGCCCAGTACGACCTGATCGCCCCCATCTACCGGCAGATCGAGCCCTTCCGCGGCCGCCGCGCCGGCGCGCTCTCCGGGGGGATGAAGCAGAAGCTGGCGCTGTGCTGCGCCCTGGTGCACCGCCCCGAGGTCCTCTTCCTGGACGAGCCCACCACCGGGGTGGACGCCGTCTCCCGCCGGGAGCTCTGGGAGCTGCTGGGGGAGCTGCGCGCGGGCGGGCTCACCGTCGTGGTCTCCACCCCCTACATGGACGAGGCGGACCGCTGCGACCGCGTCGCGCTGATCCAGCGGGGGCGCGTCCTGGAGGTCGCCGCGCCGGGGGAGGTGGGGGACCGCTACCCGCTCCCCCTGCTCGCCGTCCGCGGCGGCGACCGCTACCGGCTGCTGCGCGCCCTCCGCGAGCTCCCCCACGCCCGCTCCGTCCAGCCCTTCGGCGAGGAGCTGCACTACACCGACGCCCGCGCCGGCCGCGACCCGCGGGCCATCGCCGCGGAGCTGCGGGCGGTGCTGGAGGCGCGGGGCTTCGGGGGCGTGGAGGCGTCGCCGATCCGGGCGGGGATCGAGGACGCCTTCATGGCGCTGATGGGCGCCCCGGACGGCGAGGCGGAGCGGTGAACGGCGCCGCGGCCGTGGAGGCCCGGGAGCTGACGCGCCGCTTCGGCGCCTTCACCGCGGTGGACGCCGTCACCTTCCGCGTGGCCGAGGGCGAGGTCTTCGGCTTCCTGGGGGCCAACGGGGCCGGCAAGACCACCGCCATCCGCATGCTCACCGGGCTGCTGGCCCCCACCTCCGGGGAGGCGCGCGTGGCGGGGCACGACGTCCGCACCGCGGCCGAGGAGGTGCGGCGCAGCATCGGCTACATGAGCCAGCGCTTCTCGCTCTACGAGGACCTTACCGCCCGCGAGAACGTCCGCCTCTACGGCGGCATCTACGGGCTCACCGACGCCCAGCTCCGCGACCGGAGCGCGGCGCTCCTG
>DATABU010000477.1:0-4149 GCA_036259415.1 Longimicrobiaceae bacterium | reverse complement strand
CCCCCCCCCCCCCCCCCCCCCCCCCCCCCCCCGCCGGAGAGCTGCGGCTACAGGTGGTAGCGCGCCCCGATGAACAGCATGGTCCCGATGCTGGGCATGTTGATCATCTCCTGGTGCTTCAGACCGAAGCCGCACTTGCGCGACTTGTTGGTGGGCCTCTGCTTCAGCGCGTCGCTGGCCGCGTACTCGAAGGGCCGCTCGTCGTCCTGGCTGCAGGTGAAGAGGTTGCTCACCCCCAGCTGGAGCGTGGTGTTCAGGGCCGGGAGCTTGTAGCCCAGGTTCATGTCCAGGGTGCTGAAGGTGGGGATCACCCCCATGTTGATCCCGGAGCGGAAGTAGTAGCCGTTCACGTAGCGCATGGTCGCGCCGCCCTGCCAGGTGCCCCCGCGGAACCCGCCCAGGTCGTTGAGCCGGGTCCCCAGCGACCACTTGGTCACCGGTGAGTTGAGCGAGGTGGCCTCCTCGCGCCCCTGCGGCACCTCCACGTCCCCCAGCTTCAGCCAGGAGAAGGTCCCGGTGAAGCTGACCTTGGGGTTGAGCACGTAGTCCACCCCCGCGTCCGTCCCGTACAGCTTCGCCTCGCCCAGGTTGTAGTAGGTGAGCACCAGCGGGGCGATCCCCGCGGCGTTCACGATGCGCTGCCCGTTCTGGTCGTACGCGAAGGTGGGCGCGCCGGCGGCGAAGGGGTTGGCGATGACGGCCAGCGGGCTCAGGAAATCCTGGTAGGTCGAGTAGTACCCGGCCACGTCCACGAACAGGCGCCCGCGGAAGAGCCCCTTGTAGCCCAGCTCCCAGGTCTGGTTCTCCTCGGGGGTCAGCGGGGTGTACGAGGCGACCTCCAGGCCGGCGGCGTCGCGGATGGAGTAGCCCTGCGTGTTGCCGAACACCGCGGTCACCGCGTTCCAGTCCGGGATGTAGAAGCTGGTCTGGAGGATGGTGGGCGACTTGAAGGCCCGGTTGTACGTGCCACGCAGCGTGTGCCCGTCGGCCGGGGTGAACACCAGCCCGGCCTTGGGGCTGAACTGCGCCTCGTAGCTCTCGTGGTCGTCGTAGCGGCCGGCGAGCAGGAGCTGCAGGCGCGGCAGGAGCTGCGTCTCCGTCTGCGCGTACACCCCCCACTGGTCGATGGACAGGTCGTCGCCGCTCAGCCGGTCGGCGAGCCACTGGCGGTCGCTGCTCACCACGTCGCGGCGGCCCTGCACGCCCCACACGACGCGGGTGCCCAGCAGGGCGGGGACCTGGAAGTTGTTCTGCAGCTCCGCCGCGTAGAGCTGGCCGTCGCTGGGCCAGTCGGACATCAGGCGCAGCTCCTCGTCCGACTTGCCGGCGTTGGCCGCGACGGCCTTGTTCTCGGTGAAGCGGTTGATGGCGTACGAGTCGCCCGACTTGCTCTGCGTGCGGTACGCGGTGGCGTACCAGCGCGGCGACTGGAAGCGCGCCTGGGCGAAGTTGTAGAGCCACCCGTCCAGCTGGTTGCGGCCCACGTTGGTCTGCCCCACACCGTCGGTGCGGCTCATCCCGCCGCTCACCTCCAGCTTGGCGTCGCCGAAGTAGCGCACCACGGCGCCGCTCCCGCGCGCCACACGGGCGGTCCAGTCCACCTCGCCGCCCACGCCCTCCTCCTCCAGCTGCGCCGTCCCGTACTTCAGCTTGTTGGACCAGTCGTCGGCGTCCTGGTACTCGCCCGCGACCTTGTAGCCCCAGTCGCCGAAGACGCCGGCCTGGCGCACCTGCACGTCCTTGTAGCTGCGGTTGCCGCCGGTCACCTCCACGGTGGTCCCGGGGAAGTCGCGCGGGTCCTTGGTCTGGAGCGTGAGCACGCCGCTGGAGGCGTCCGCGCCGTAGAGCGCCGCGCCGGGGCCGACGATCACCTCCAGCCCCGCCAGGTCCACCTTGGGCGTGGCGGTGAACTGCCCCACCGGAAGCCCGTTCTCCGGGAGGACGGCCACGCGCCCGTCCTCCATCATCAGCATGCGGTTGTTGAACGACGAGTTGAAGCCGCGGGCGTTGATCGCCACCGCGGTGGCGCCCACCTGGATGAAGTCCAGCCCCTTGGCCTGCTTCAGCGCCCCCACGAAGGAGTTGCCCACCGCGTTCTCCAGCGCCTCCGGCCCGATGCGGGTGATGGTGGCCGGGGCCTCGGTGATGCGCTCGGCGCGGCGCGAGGCGGAGACCACCATGGCGTCCAGCTCCACCGGGTTCTGCACCAGCGAGACGGCCACCAGCGCCTCCTCGCCGGCGCGGACCTCCACCGACTCGGTCGCGGGGCGGTAGCCCACCCGCGAGACGCGGAGCTGCTGCGGCCCGGCGGGGACGCCGGCCAGGACGAAGGCGCCCTGCGCGTTGGTGACCGCGCTCAGGCGCGAGCCGGCCACCGTGACCTGCGCGCCGGGCAGCGCGTCGCCGCCCTCCGCGGCGACGGTGCCGCGCACGGTCCCGCTCTGCGCGAAGGCCAGGGCGGGGAAGAGCGCCAGCAGCAGCGCCAGCAGCAGGGGGGAGCGCCAGCAGGGGCGCGGGGTGCTGCGTCGGTTCATGGGAGAACCCTCCAGGTGTGGGGACAGGGTGCGCGTCCGGGGTCGCGGGCGCGCGGACGGATCATGGGCGGACTGCGTCGGGGCGGCGGGGGGAGAGCGCTCCCGCCGGTTGCGGAGGTGGGGAACGGGTCTCATTCCGCGTCCTCCGGGAGCATCACCAGCGCCTCGCCCTCCACCAGCGCCTCGCCGTGCTGGTTGGCGCAGGTGGTGAGCAGGCGCACGCGCCGCTTCGCGGGGACCAGCTCCGCCACCTCCACCCGCGCCGTCACCGTGTCGCCGATGCGCACGGGGCGGAGGAAGCGGAGCGACTGCGACAGGTAGATGGTGCCCGGCCCGGGGAGCCGCATGGCCAGCGCGGCGGAGATGAAGCCGGCGCTCAGCATCCCGTGCGCGATGCGCCCGCCGAAGCGGGACTTCTCGGCATAGACCTGGTCCAGGTGGGCCGGGTTGAAGTCGCCGGTCACCCCGGCGAAGAGCACCACGTCGGCCTCGGTGACCGTCTTGGCGTGCGTCGCCGACTGGCCCACCCGCAGCTCCTCGAAGCGCATCATACCTCCATCACCAGCCGGACGTCGGGGTCGATGGCGGCGCCCGCGCCCCGCCGCGTCAGCCAGGAGACGCCGAAGAACACCAGGATGGAGAGCACCAGCGCGGCGCCGGAGACCGTCACCCCGGTGGGGAAGCTGTAGAGTCTGAAGTAGGCGGCGGTCTCGAAGACCAGCGTCACCGCCAGCCCCACCCCGATGGAGGCGACGGCGCCCTCGCGGGTGGCGCCCTCCCAGTTCAGGCCGATGGCGAGCGCCGGGACCAGCGTGCTGGCGAACAGCCCCCACCCGAAGATCCCCAGAAAGGCCACCAGCGTGCCCGAGGCGTGCGCCAGCGCCGCGGCCAGCACCGAGATCACCACGGTGGAGATGCGCCCCCAGAGCAACTCGTTCCCCACCCGGCGGCCCAGCGCCACCGGGACGTCGTGGGTGATGGCCGACGCGCCGATGTTCATGAACGAGTTCACCGTGCTCATGATGGCCGCCGCCACGCCGGAGAAGACCAGCGCCGCCAGGAGCGTGGGCGTGTAGCGCAGCAGGAAGAGCGGGGTGGCGTCGTCCGGGCGGGCGAGCGCGTCCATGCGCCCCTCCACCACCAGCGCCTTGGTCGCCACGCCCACCCCGAAGTACAGGAGCATGCTGACGATCAGCGCCGAGGTCACCAGCAGCGGGTACCACTTCAGCTTCCGCGGGTCCTTGAGCATGTAGAACTTGTGGACCACGTGCGGCTGCCCCAGCGACCCCATCCCGAAGACGAAGAAGAGGGAGAGCGCCGCCATGGGACCCATCTTCCCCCAGGGGCCCAGGAACTCCGGGTCGGCGGCCATGAGGGTGCGGGAGAGGCCGTCCATCCCCCCGCCCACCTTGAGGGTGAAGAGGAAGACCAGCACCGAGGCCACCGCCATAAGGCTCCCCTGGAAGACGTCGGTGTAGATCCCGGCCACGATCCCTCCCGCCACCGAGTAGGCCAGGGTGATCCCCATCCCCAGCCAGATCCCGACGGTGAGGCCGGTGCCGAAGATGGCGTCGATCACCAGCCCGAGGGCGAGGATGTTGGTCGCCATGTAGCC
>DATABU010000476.1:0-7500 GCA_036259415.1 Longimicrobiaceae bacterium | reverse complement strand
CGCGTGGCCGCCGTCGGTCGGCAATCCCATTCTCTTCCTGGCTTCGCCTCCGTGCCTCCGATGCCGCACCGCACCCTGCCCGCCGTCCTCCTGTGCGTTGCCGCCCTGCTGGCCGGCTGCGCCGGGTCCGCGTCTGAGAAGGCACCCGAGAAGGCGCCGCGGGAGCTCCGGGTCTGCGCCGACCCCAACAACCTCCCGTTCTCCAACGAGCGCGGCGAGGGGCTCGAGAACCGGCTCGCGGCGCTGGTGGCCCGCGAGATGGGCGCGGAGGTCAAGTACACCTGGTGGGCGCAGCGCCGCGGCTTCATCCGCAACACCCTGCGCGCCGGCGCGTGCGACGTGGTGATGGGCGTGCCCACTAGCTTCGAGCTGGTTCTCCCCACCGCGCCCTACTACCGCTCCACCTACGTCTTCGTCTACCGAAAGGACGCGCCGTTCCGGATCGACTCGTTCGACGATCCCGACCTGCGCACCCTGCGCGTGGGCGTGCACCTGGTGGGGGACGACGGCGCGAACACCCCGCCGGCGCACGCGCTGGCCGCGCGCGGCATCATCGAGAACGTGGCGGGCTACACCCTGTACGGCGACTACTCCGAGCCCAACCCGCCGGCGCGCATCCTGGAGGCGCTCGGCCGCGGCGAGATCGACGTCGCGGTGGTCTGGGGTCCGCTCGCCGGGTACTTCGCGCCGCGGCAGGACGTGCCCCTGGAGATCGTCCCCGTCTCCCCGCAGATCGACCTCCCCTTCCTCCCCTTCGTCTTCGACGTGTCGATGGGCGTGGAGCGTGGGGACACCGCGCTGATGCGGGAGCTGGAGCGGATCCTGGACGAGAACCGGGGCGAGGTGGAGACGCTGCTCGACGAGTACGGCGTGGTCCGCGTCGGCGAGGCCCGGGTGGCGGACGGGGCCGTCCGGGTGGGGTTCATCGCGCCGGAGGGCGGGGCCGCGCGCCACGCCCTGCGGGGCGCGGAGCTCGCGGCGGAGGAGGCGGGGCGCGCCGCGGAGCTCGTGGATCGGCCGTTCATGCTCCTCACCGCCCGGGCCTCCGGCCCGGACGAGGCGGCCCGGGCCGCGCGGCGGCTGGCGGGGCAGGGCGCCTTCGCGATCGTCGGCGGCTACGACGAAGCGTCCTGCCGCGCGCTGGCCGCCGTCGCAGAGAGCGAGCGGCTGCTGTTCCTGAACGTCGGGTGCCGCGGCGACGCGCTGCGGGCGGCGGCCCCGGTCGCGCGCCACACCTTCCACGTGGAGGCCAGCGAGCGGATGTACCGCCAGGCCGGCGCGCGGACGGCCGGCGGCCCGGTGCTCTGGCACGGCGGGCTGACCCGGTACGGCGCCGCGCAGCTCAACGACCGCTTCCGGAGGCGCTTCGGGAGCCCGCCCGCCGCGCCGGAGTGGGCGGCGTGGTTCGCGGTGAAGACGCTCTGGGAGACGGCGGCGCGCGAGGGGACCACGGACCCGGCGCGACTGGCGGCGGTGCTGGAGAGCGACAGCGCCCGCTTCGACGGGCACAAGGGCGCGCCGCTGGGCTTCGGCCGCGCCGACCACCAGCTCCGCCAGCCGCTCTACGAGGCGCCCGCGCCGGCCCCGGGCGGCGGCGAACGGGAGGGCCCCGCCGCGAGGCCGGCGGTCGCGGCGCGGCTCCCCACGCTGGACCGGGTGCGTCTCGGCGCTGGCCCGCACCTGCTGGTGAGCAACGAGGGCTCGGGGGACGTGACGGTGATCGACGCGCGCACGCGGCGGGCGGTGGCCCGAATTCCCGTGGGGCTGCGGCCGCGCGGGATCCAGACCTCCGCGGACGGCGCGCGCGTCTACGTCGCGCTGAGCGACGACGCGCCCACGGCGGAGTCGGACGCGGACGCGGTCGCGGCCGTCGACCTGCGCACCGGCAGGCTCGCCGCGCGGCACTCCGCCGGCTCGGACCCGGAGCAGTTCGCGCTGAGCCCGGACGGGCGCACCCTGTACGCCTCCAACGAGGACGCGGGGACGGCGTCCGTCACCGACCTGCGCGACGGCTCGGTCGCGGCGCGGCTCGCGGTGGGGATCGAGCCCGAGGGCGTGGCCGTGAGCCCCGACGGGCGCTGGGTCTACGTCACCGCCGAGACCAGCAACACCGTCTCGGTCATCGACACGCGGAAGAACGAGGTGGTGGCGAGCTTCCTGGTGGACGTCCGGCCGCGCGCGGCCGCCTTCGCGCCGGACGGCAGGCGCGCGTACGTGACCAACGAGATCAGCGGGACGGTGTCGGTGGTGGACGTCGCGCGGCACGCGGTGGTCCGCACCGTCCGGCTGGACCGCTCGGCCAAGCCGGTGGGCGTGGTGGTCTCGCCCGACGGGCGGCGCGTGTACGTGGCGAACGGGCACGGCCACAGCGTAGCCGTGATCGACGCCGCGGCCGCCCGGGTGGTCGCGACGGTCCCGGTGGGCCGCCGGCCCTGGGGGATCGCCGTGTCGCCGGACGGGCGCTGGGTCTACACCGCCAACGGCGGCTCCGACGACGTGTCGGTGGTGGACGCCGCCGCGCTCCGGGAGGTGGCGAGGGTCCCGGCCGGGTCGCGGCCCTGGGGCGTGGCGTTCCGGAGGTCGGGCGCTCCCCGCTGAGGCGGCGGGGTCACGCCCGCCGGACGTCGTCCGCCCGGTCCCCCGTCAGCCGGATCCTGCGGAAGCTCGACTCCAGGAACTTCTCCCGCGCCGCCACCTCCCCGTCCCGCACCATCCGGTTCCCCCGGGCGATCACCTCGCGCACGTCCAGCGTGCCGCGGTCCAGGACGACGATGTCCGCGTCCTTGCCGGCCTCCAGCGTGCCCTTGCGCCCGTCCAGCCTCACCGCCCGCGCTGGGTTCAGCCCCACGATGGGGAGGACGCGCTCCAGCGGCTGCCCCTCGCGGAGGACCAGGGAGCGGAACTGCTCGAAGTAGATCAGCGGGTGGCCCGAGTCGGCGTCGGAGGAGATGGTGAGCCGGTCCAGCGGCCCGCCGTGGTCAAGGTAGTAGCGGAACCACTTCGCCAGGTCCTGCTCCACGGTGTCGAAGTCCACGTGCGCGCCGGCCTTCGCGAGGTCGATGGCCTCGTCCAGCAGCTTCCCGCTGCGCTGCACGTGCGTGGGGTAGAGCCACTCGGGCCGGACCTGGAAGTCCTCGATGATCTCCCGCAGCGGCCCGAGGCGCGTGTCCTCCTCCCCCACGTGGAAGTGGGTCACCCCGGCCTTCCCCGAGAGGAGCCCGCCGACGTGCGTGTCGCGGACGAGCGACGCCAGCTCCTGCCGCGACTGGTTCAGCGACCGCTCGTCGGAGATCGCCACCTCGCCGGCGCCCACCACCTCGTCCACGAACATCAGGTCGTCCCGCACCGAGCCCATCACCGTGGTCGGGGGGACGTTGTAGCCCCCCGTCCACATCCACGACTCCAGCCCCTCCTCCGCCAGCGCCTTCACGCGCGCCAGCAGCCCGGAGATCGTCTTCATGGTGGTGTCCACCCCCAGCGTGCCCACCACGCTGGTGATCCCCGCCGGGACGATCTCGTGCAGGAAGAGCATGGGCGACTGCAGCGAAAGGCTCCCCTCGCCGCTCCCGCCCAGGAGGTGCTGGTGCGGGTCGAGGAACCCCGGGGCCACCACGCACCCTCCGGCGTCGATGGCCTCGTACTCCACCCCGAGCGCGTCGAGCGCGCGGCGGTCCACCTCTCCGACCTTCTCGATGAGCTGGTTGGCGACCAGCACCGAGCCCCGCCCGCGCGGCTCGGGAGCGTACAGCTCCCCGTTCTCGATCAGGATGAACATCCGTATCTCCCGGTTGCACGTGCTGCCCGGAGCCGGGGCGGTCCACCGGGGCTCGGTCGACGGCCGGGTCCGCCGGCGCGAGCCAACAAGAACCGTTCCCGCCTCCATCGCCACCGCGCCGAGATTGTGGCGCGATCGGGCGCGGGAGGTTGCGCATAAGACCCGCCACTGTTAAGGTGAAAGCGCTGACGGAGCAACCACATGGAAGGCCCGTCGGCTCCGCGTGCACGCCGCCCGAGACGCCTCCACGAGGGATTCCGCCCGAACCAGAGAAGCACCGGGACGATCCGGCCACGGACTGCCGCTCCTCCACGCGGGCGGCGGCCATCCGTCCGTCCCCGCCCCCCGCAGGCCCCCCTCTCGGTACCATCACCCAGAGCTGCAGCGGCAGGGCCCCCGAACGAACCACGGCCCCGGCCGCACCCACGATAGCCGCCATCCATGAGCCAAGAGCAGACGGGAGAGGTGACGGAGCTGTTCGCGCAGCTGTCGCCCGAGAAGAAGCAGCAGCTGCTCCAGAACCTCCTGCGCAAGCGGAAGACTTCCGACGAGCGGGAGACGATCCCCCGCCGCGACCCGGACGGGCCGACGCCGCTCTCGTTCGCGCAGCAGCGCCTCTGGCTGGTGGACCGCCTGGAGCCCGACAGCCCCAACTACAACATGACCAACGCGCTCCGGCTCCACGGCGGGCTGGACGCGGAGGCGCTGAAGCGCGGACTGGACGCGCTGGTGCGCCGCCACGAGGTGCTGCGCACCGTCTTCGCCGAGCGGGACGGCGTCCCGGTGCAGGTGATCGGGACGGAGTGCGCCGCGGACATGCACCTGGTGGACCTCCGGCGGCTGAGCGGGGCGGCGAGGGAGCGCGAGGCCCAGCGCACGGCCGGGGCCGAGGCGCTGCGGCCCTTCGACCTGGAGCGGGGCCCGCTGCTGCGCAGCGTGCTGCTGCGGCTGGACGACGACGAGCACGTGCTCTGCTTCACCATGCACCACATCGTCAGCGACGGGTGGAGCATGGAGGTGCTGGTCCGCGAGGTGACGACGCTCTACGGCGCCTTCAGCCGCGGCGCGGAGCCGCAGCTCCCCGAGCTGCCGGTGCAGTACGCCGACTACGCCGTCTGGCAGCGCGGCTTCCTCTCCGGGGCCACGCTGGAGGCGCAGCTGGCGTACTGGAGGGAGCGCCTGGCCGGCGCGCCCCCGCTGCTGGAGATCCCCACCGACCGGCCGCGCGCCGCGGGCCAGAGCGCCCGCTCCGCCAGCCACCGCTTCGCCCTCTCGGCGAAGACCTCGCAGGGGCTGCGCTCGCTGACCCAGCGCGAGGGGGCGACGCTGTTCATGACGCTCCTGGCCGGGTGGCAGGCGCTGCTGGGACGCTACGTGGGGCACGACGACGTGGTGGTGGGCACGCCCACCGCGGGGCGCTCGCACGTGGAGCTGGAGGGGCTCATCGGCCTCTTCGTCAACATGCTGGTCCTGCGGACGGAGCTGGGGGGCGAGCCGACCTGGCGGGAGCTGGTGGGACGGGTGAAGCAGGTGACGGTGGGCGCGTACGCGCACCAGGAGCTCCCCTTCGAGCGCCTGGTGACGGAGCTGGTGACGGAGCGCACCCTGGTGCACGCGCCGCTCTTCCAGTCGACCTTCGGCGTGGAGCGCCCCCGGGGGCGCGGGTCGCTCTCGCTGGGGCCCGTGCGGCTGGAGCCGTTCGGCCGGGGATCGGCGAACAACCCCAACGAGATGGAGGTGACGCTCTCGGAGGACGGCGAGCTGGTCACGGGGGTGCTGACGTACCGGCGGGCGCTGTTCGACGCGGAGACCGTCGAGCGCATGGCGGGGCACCTGGAGACGCTGCTGGACGCCATGGCCGCGGCCCCGGACCAGCGCGTCTCGCTGGTGCCGCTGCTGCGCGCCGCCGAGCGGGCCCAGCTGCTGGGCGCGTGGAACGCGACCGGCGACGGCTACGCGGGGGAGGAGCACGTCCACGAGCGCTTCGCGCGCCGGGCGCGGCTCGCGCCGGACGCGGCGGCGGTGCGCCACGGCGGCCGGGAGCTCACGTACGGCGAGCTGGAGCGCGGCGCCAACCAGCTGGCGCAGCACCTCAGGGCCCTGGGGGTGGGCCCCGAGTCGCGGGTGGGGATCTGCCTGGAGCGCGGGCCGGGGATGGTGGTGGCCGTGCTGGGCGTGCTGAAGGCGGGCGGGGCGTACGTGCCGCTGGACCCGTCGTATCCCGCCGAGCGGCTGGCCTACATGGCGGAGGACGCGGCCCTGGCGGTGCTGGTGACCCGCGAGGGGCTGCTGGAGCGCCTGCCGGCGCACGGCGCGCGCGCGGTGTGCCTGGACCGGGACGCGGCGGAGATCGCGCAGCGCGGCGAATCCGCGCCGGAGGTCCGCCTCTGGCCGGAGAGCCTGGCGTACGTGATCTACACCTCGGGCTCCACCGGCCGCCCCAAGGGCGTGGAGGTGGTCCACCGGGGCCTCGACAACTACCTGGAGTGGGCGGCCGGCGCGTACGCGGGCGAGGGCCACGGCGCCCCGGTGCACTCGTCGCTCTCCTTCGACCTGACGGTCACCTCGCTGCTGCTGCCGCTGGCGCGCGGCGAGCGGGTGGTGCTGACCGACGAGGGCGACGCGGTGGAGGGGCTGGCGAGGGCGCTGCGGGAGGAGCCGGGGTTCACGCTGGTCAAGCTCACGCCGGCGCACCTGGGCCTCCTGGCGGAGCAGCTCACCGGGGCCGAGGCGGCGGCCGCCGCGCGGACGCTGGTGGTGGGCGGCGAGGCGCTGCCGGCGGAGCTGGCCGCGTACTGGCGGCGCGTGGCGCCCGGCACGGCGGTCGTCAACGAGTACGGCCCCACCGAGACGGTGGTGGGGTGCGCGGTCTACGGCGTACCGGACGCGGACGGCGGCCCGGGGAGCGTGCCCATCGGCCGGCCGATCGCCGGGACGCGGGTGTACGTGCTCGGCGCGGGGATGCAGCCGGTGCCGGTGGGCGTGCCCGGCGAGCTGTTCGTCGGCGGGGCGGGGGTGGCGCGCGGGTACCTGGGACGCCCGGAGCTGACGGCGGAGCGCTTCGTCCCCGACGCGTTCGGGGGCGAGCCCGGCGCGCGCCTCTACCGCACGGGAGACCGCGCGCGCTGGCTGGCCTCCGGGGACCTCGACTTCCTGGGCCGCGTGGACGCGCAGGTCAAGGTGCGCGGCTTCCGCATCGAGCTGGGCGAGATCGAGTCCGTGCTCGCGGAGCAGGAGGGAGTGCGCGAGGCGGCCGTGCTGGTGCGCGAGGACGCGCCGGGGCACCGGCGCCTGGCCGCCTACGTCGTCCCGCAGGACGGCGCCGAACTCTCGGCCTCCGCGCTGAAGGGGGCGCTCGCCTCCCGCCTGCCGGAGTACATGGTGCCGGCGGCCTTCGTGGTGCTGGAGCGCCTGCCGCTCAGCCCCAACGGCAAGCTGGACCGCCGGGCCCTTCCTGCGCCCGAGCGTGGGGGCGACGCGGAGGGCTACGTGGCGCCGCGCACGGAGGCGGAGGAGATCCTCTGCGCCGTCTGGGCGGGGGTGCTGAAGCTGGAGCGCGTGGGGGTGGAGGAGAACTTCTTCGAGCTGGGCGGGGACAGCATCCTCTCCATCCAGGTCGTCTCGCGCGCCCGGCAGCGGGGGCTGAAGCTCACGCCCCGGCAGCTCTTCGAGCACCCCACCGTCGCCCGGCTCGCCGAGGTGGCCGAGCGGGTGGACGCGGAGGC